>CAZHSA010000428.1:0-3250 GCA_964535135.1 uncultured Kordia sp. | reverse complement strand
AATTTTGGCAATCCCCACATAATCAACATCGTCAATCCTACCAAACCAAGCATAAGTAAAAAACTCGTATTATTGAATAATGAATCCAACCATTCTCCCGTATTTGACCAAAAAGAAATCCCTTCAGGTGCAATAGCTGGAAACATTTCTAGTTGCGACATAAAAATTACAATTGCCAAACCGTTTACAAATCCCATCATAACAGGATGTGGAATCAATCGGACAAATTTTCCTAGTTTAAACGTTCCCGCCAAGGCTTGAATTACGCCTACCATCAACAGTGTAATAAACAAGAACATCAATCCTTGATCTTCGATACCAGTTTCGAGTCCTAATTTGTTTCCTTTGGCTACCAAAGCCACCATGACAACTGCCATGGCTCCAGTGGCTCCCGAAATCATACCTGGGCGTCCTCCAAAAATAGCCGTAATCAATCCCATCATAAAAGCTCCGTACAAACCAACCATCGGCGGAACATCTGCTACAAAGGCAAAAGCAACAGCTTCTGGCACTAATGCCAACGCCACTGTTAATCCACTTAAAATATCATTTTTGGCATTTGCCGCGCGCTTTCTAATAAACTCCGTCATAGGTATACTATTGTAATTCTTTTGAAAAATAAGAAGCGGCAAAAATACAGCTATTATTTTGTCTTGCAAGTTTTTAAGATTATGAAATGATCAACTGATCACCGAAACCCAATTTTTCTATTTTTTTGCCTAAGTTTGACATGCTAAAAATCATTTTCATGAAAAAACTACTATTCGTTTGCTCTATTTCGCTATTCTTTGCGTGTTCTTCTGAAAAGAAAGACACCAAAACCACACACGATTTTACGACCATTTTTGAGAAATCGGGTGGAACACAAACACCTACTTACAGCGAAGTGATTGCGTATTATGAAAATTTAGCAGAAAGGTATACTACCATTCATTTGGAAACTGTGGGACTCACAGATTCGGGGAAACCATTGCATTTGGTAACTTTTAATCCTGATGGGAAGTTTGATTTTGATGCGATCAGAAATGAAAAGACGATTTTGTTAGTCAACAACGGCATTCATCCTGGAGAAAGTGACGGCATTGACGCTACAATGATGCTCTTGCGCGATTTGGCAAACGGAACCAAAAAAGCGCCAAAAAATGTAGTCATTGCTGCCATTCCTGTGTATAATGTCGGTGGAAGTTTGAACCGTAATTCGGGCACAAGAGCCAATCAAAATGGTCCAGAAGCGTATGGTTTTCGTGGAAACGCTAAAAATTATGACTTGAACCGCGATTTTATCAAATCGGACACACGCAATGCAAGAGCATTTGCTGAAATTTTCCATAAAGTTCAACCTGATGTTTTTGTAGACAATCATGTAAGCAATGGTGCGGATTATCAATACACATTGACACATTTATTTACACAACACAACAAATTAGGTCATGAAGCTGGAACTTATCTGCACAAAACCATGATGCCCGATTTGGAAGCAACTTTACTAAAAAATAATTGGGACATTACGCCGTATGTGAATGTTTTTGGGCGTACGCCAGATAGTGGATTTTCTCAGTTTATGGATTCTCCTCGCTATTCTACAGGATACACTACTTTGTTTAATACGTTGGGTTTAATGGTAGAAACACATATGCTAAAACCGTACAAACAACGTGTTGAAGGCACGTATGCATTGATGGACGCATTGATTGAAAACATAGAAACCAAACAACATTCAGACATTAAAAATATTCGTCAGAAAACGCATGAATCTTTTGTGAATGCTGAAAAATATCCTGTACAATGGACCTTGAATAGAGCACAAAAATCTGTGTTGAATTTTAAAGGATATGAAGGTGAATTTTTAAACAGTGAATTGACTGGTCAGAAACGCTTAAAATATGATCCGAACAAACCGTTTACGAAGGAAGTTGAGTATTTCAATTATTTTAAAGCCACCAAAGAAGTTACCGCACCAAAAGCGTATATTATTCCACAAGGTTGGCACAATGTTATTGAATTATTGAAGCTCAACAATGTTACGCTTACTACGATTGAAAACGATACTATTGTTGAAGTGGAAATCTATCATATCAAAGACTTTAAAACGTATACCAATCCGTTTGAAGGACATTATACGCATTACAATACAGAAGTAACAAAGTCAATACAAAAAATTGGGTTTAAAAAAGGTGATTTCATTGCAAACACCGATCAGGCTGCATTTCGTTATTTGTTAGAAACGCTCGAACCAGAAGCGGTAGATTCGTTCTTTAATTGGAATTTCTTTGACACCATTTTACAGCAAAAAGAAGGATTTTCAGCCTACGTTTTTGAAGATGAAGCCAAAGAATTGTTAGCAAAAAATCCTGAATGGAAAGCTGAATTTGAAGAATTAAAAGCTTCTGACGAAAAGTTTGCCAGTAGTGCATCACAACAATTACGCTGGATTTATAAAAAATCAAATCACTACGAAAAAGCACACTTGAGATATCCTGTTTTTAGAATTGTTAGATCGTTAGATCGTTAGATCGTTAGATCGTTAGATCGTTAGATCGTTAGATCAAAAATAAAAAAGTCTAAATTTCTAAAAATCTAAAACGTCTAAGAAGTCTAAGAAGTCTAAATTAAAACAACAACTTTATATTTTCGTACGAATTTTGGAGCGCAATAGTAGTTTCTGCATCATTTTTCCATTCCACTTTCAAAATATCTTCTGCTAGTTGCGGAAATAATTCGCCAGCATACGATGTTTTCATCTCGTACCAATGCGTTAGTTTTAAACGATATTCGCCGTTTCGCTTAAAAATATGATAGGTTTGCGTTAAAAAATCAGTAATCGTCAAACCTTGTACGCCTGTTTCTTCTTCCACTTCACGGATGGCGGTTTCTTCTATATTTTCGCCTTTTTCGGTTTTGCCTTTCGGCAGATCCCACTTTCCGTTTCTAAAAATAAATAGAATTTCATTTTGATCGTTTCTCACCAAACCGCCTGCAGCTTCTACCAATGGAAGCCTTGAATACAATACAGATAGCAATTCGTCACCTTTATCGTGATAAAGTATCGCTTTGTCTAATTTTCCAGCATTCAATTTCCCTATAAGCCACTCAAAATCAACATCTTTCAATAAATATGTGTCGGAAATTTCACTCTTTTGTACTTCATTTGATACAATAATGAGCTTTTCATTGATAAAAACTTTATACATTTGCACTATGATTTTTGATAAGAATACAGCTAAAAAGACTGCCGAATTGTTGCTGCAAA
>CAZHSA010000427.1:0-3250 GCA_964535135.1 uncultured Kordia sp. | reverse complement strand
AAAAGCCCAAAAAACGCGAGATTCTCACAGATTTTATCGAATTTTTCAAAAAGAAATGTATTTTTACCTTTCTGTATACTAAATACGTCAAATTTTAGTTTTACAATTACTAAATAGATCACCTTGAAAAAAACACTTTATATATCGGTAACGCTATCAGTATTAGGCATTTTACTCTTTAGCTGTTCTACCAAAAAAGATTCATTCATCAACAGAAATTGGCATTCGGTCAACACGAAATACAATGTAATGTTTAATGGAAAAGTAGCGCTTGAAGAAGGGCGCACTGCTTTGATGGACGCTTATATTGATAATTACTGGGAAATTCTTCCCATAGAACGCATGGAAATTTTGGACGATTTAACGCTTCCTGGACAAGGTGGAAAAAATCCAAACTTTAAAAGAGCAGAAGAAAAAGCCGTAAAAGCCATTCAGAAGCATTCCATGGATATTAAAGGACGTCAACGCAATCCGCAAATGGACGAAGCTTACTTATTGTTAGGACAAGCGCGTTATTTTGATCAGCGATTTATTCCTGCGTTAGAAGCTTTCAATTATACGATTGGCGAATATCCTAATAGTGATAAAATCAATCTAACAAAAATATGGCGTGAAAAAACACATTTGCGCTTAGAAAATGAAGAATTTGCCATTGCCAATTTGAAGCGCTTGCTAAAGTTTGAAGAATTGGATGATCAAGAATATGCAGATGCCAATGCGGTGTTAGGTCAGGCATACATCAACCTAAAACATAAAGACAGTGCGGTACAAGTGTTAAAACGTGCTGCTTCTGCAACAAAAATTCGCGAAGAGCAAGGTCGTTACAACTATATTATAGGTCAGTTATTTAATGAGTTGGATTATAAAGACAGCGCTAATATTGCTTTTGACAAAGTGATTGATTTGAATAGAAAAGTGCCACGCGTATACATGATCAATGCAAAAATTGAAAAAATAAAAAATGCCAATTTAGATACGATCAACAAAGAAGAATTTTTAGAAAAGTTGATAGATTTAGCGGAAGATCGTGAAAACAGACCGTTTTTAGATAAAATTTACCGCCAATTGGCAGAATACCATCTAGCAGAAGATTCACTGAAATTAGCAGAAGAATTTTTTAACAAATCGCTTCGCAAAGTACGAACAGACAAATACTTAAAAGCATTAGATTACGAAAATATTGCTGCTTTACGTTTTGATGAAGCCATGTACAAAGATGCCGGAAAATATTACGATAGTACGTTGCTCAACTTACAAAAGAATACACGCCAGTTTAGAAAAATTGAAAAGAAAAGAGCCAATTTGGACGACGTGATTGCGTATGAAGATGTTGCCAAAGCCAACGACAGCATTTTGCAATTGGTCAACTTCTCTGATGATGAACGCGCCACGTATTTTCAAGCCTATATTGATGAGTTGAAAGCGGCTGAAGAAGCTGCAAAAGAATTAGAAGAGCAAAAGAAAACCATTGCGGATAATGAGTTTGCCAACAGTAGAAGCGGCGGAAAAGATACAAGAGGTGGCGATAGTGATCAATTTTACTTTTACAACCAAACGATAGTTGCGTATGGTAAAAATGATTTCCGACAAAAATGGTCCGATCGCCCATTGGAAGATAATTGGCGTTGGTCAGATAAAGGAGTTATTGCCAAAAAGAGCACAGAATCATCTGCGGTTGCAGAAAGTACAGATGCTGGTACAAAAGATATCTATTCTGTAGCTTTTTACACAGATAAAATTCCGACAGACGAAAAAATAATTGACAGTATTGGCAAAGAACGCAACTTCGCGTATTACCAATTAGGTTTAATCTATAAGGAAAAATTTAAAGAATACGAATTGGCAGCCAACCGATTGGAACAATTATTACAAAACAATCCTGAAGAAAAACTTGTGTTGCCATCCAAGTACAATCTGTATAAAATTTATGTGCTTTTAGAGCAGCCAACGAAAGCAGATCAATGGAAAAATGATATCTTAAACAATCATGGTGACAGTCGTTATGCGCAAATTCTTCGCAACCCGCAAGATGTGATTGCATCTGACGAAAACAGTCCGGAAAGTTTATATGCCAAAACGTATAAAAAGTTTGCTTCACAAGATTTTGAAGCGGCGTTGAATGATGCTGAAAAATACATCCGTCAGTTTACGGGTGAACCGATTGTGCCAAAATTTGAAATGCTAAAAGCCATCAGTATTGCACGTTTGGACGGTTTCAATGCGTACAAAGAAGCGTTAAACTATGTAGCGCTCAATTATCCGAATGATGAAGAAGGAAAACGTGCGCAGCAAATTTTAAAATCATCATTGCCAAAAATAGCCAACAAAGCTGTGATGAACGATGACAAATCTACTAGCTTTAAAATCATTTATGCATTTCAAAAAAATGATACAGAAGCGATGGAAGCCTTGGAAAAAACCATCAATCAAATGATTGAAGACAAAGGATACAATTCGCTTTCGATCTCTCGCGATGTATATGACAGAAGTCAACAATTTGTAGTGGTTCATGGTTTCAAAACTAAACTAGCTGCCATTACCGTTGAAGATTTATTAGAAACGGAAGAATTGTATTTGGTTGAAAAAGAAAACACAATTGTGTCTGCAGAAAACTATCAAACCATTCAAATACACAAAAACATAGAAGAAATTAAATAATAGCCCCAATCATAAAAGTGTAATCCCTCAAAACGAACAAAGCCATGTTTTCAGAATCAAAAAAAGGTCGTAACAACGAAACTACGCGCGGCCAATCAAATAGAATTGGAAAATCAACAAGCATCAAAGGTGAAGTGGTTTCGCAAGCAGACTTTCGCATTGACGGAAAGTTGGATGGTAGTGTAGAAACTACGGGAAAAATTGTTATTGGTCAAAGTGGTGTGATTACGGGAAAAGTTATCTGTGCCAATGCAGATGTTCAAGGACATTTTAAGGGAGAATTGGTGGTAACAAACTTGCTAACCTTAAAAAGTTCGGCAATCATTGAAGGTGATGTTACTGTAAGCAAACTATCTATAGAGCCAGGCGCTACATTTAATGCTACCTGTACGATGAAAACAGGAATCAAGGAACTCAAAGCAAGTGAAGGAAAAAAAGCCGATAAAACCGCTTAACAAAGCAATGCGCTTAAGTGGCGCAGGTTTGCAAATGGGAGCCACCATTTATGGCTGTAATTATCTTGGAAATTGGCTCGATATTACTTATGATCAAGATTTTTGGGAAACTAGTTTAACACTTTTTGGAGTTTTTG
>CAZHSA010000426.1:0-3257 GCA_964535135.1 uncultured Kordia sp. | reverse complement strand
CCACACTTTTGATATTTGTGATACGCTTTAGCAGCACGTTCGCGAATTTCCGCATCAGTTTCGTTTAAAATCCAGCCGTCAATGGCCCATTTTAAGGTATATGCTTCGGGCGACATCAATCCTGTAGACCAAATCAATGGATTTGCACCAGTTTGTTGCAAGTACGGCTTAAAATATTCTTTACTGATGCATGCCAAGATAATCGCATCTCGTTTTTTAGTGTTTTTTGGTGTGAATTTTTCCTCCAAACGAAACTCCATCAAACCATCATGACCGATATACGCAAGCAAATCTGAGTCGCCTCCAAAATTTACTTGTTGATCATTTATGGAAATTTCTGCGGAATGATCACCGCTGCTCGCTTTCAAAAAATCAATCGTGGTTTGTTTGATAAACTTTCCATCATACGCATCAGCGAGTATATATGTGTTGGATGTTTTATGTTTAAAAAGGACGCGTTCAAGTATTTTGGTGTTTTTTGTGGGAAGTGTTTTAACGAATTCCCAATCCTTACTTCGCTTAAAATGTGTTTTCATCCCATACAATGCGCCCCAATACAAATTTGTTCGCGGATTTTGTCCATTTCCTAATGCTTTGGGCACAGGCACAATTCCTTGATTTACATTATCACACAACGCCACAAACACATGAATTTTTTTCTGTCCAAAAACAGTAAAAGTCATGCAGAAAATAAAAATGGTAACCATTGCTTTCATACAGGTTGATTTTAGTGAATGTGTCTTTATAACGTTCAAAAAGGTAAACTAGTGCAGAACGTTAAAATCATTTATAAAAATTAAAAAAATAGTATCTTGTTAGTCTAAACTTGTAACCAAATGAAACGTACTTCAATAGCCATTATGAGTAGCATTTTATTATTTGCGTCCTGCAAAGATGCTGCGCCCGAAAAAAAATCAAAAACTTCTATGAACGAGAATCCTTTGTTGACCGAATGGAATACACCATACGGAGTGCCACCATTCGACAAAATAAAAAGCAGCGATTATTTACCCGCTTTTAATAGTGCTCTGAAAACAAATCAAGATGAAATTACAGCGATTTGTGAAAATACGGAAGCACCAACGTTTCAAAATACAATTGAAGCTTTAGAATTTAGCGGAAAATATTTAAACAGAATACAGCGCTTATTTTATGCGGTAAATGGAGCCAACACAGACGACACACTAAAAGCTGCCGCCAAAGAAATTACTCCTGCACTTGCAGCGCATGGCGATTTTATCAACCTAAACGCCAAATTATATGAGCGCGTTAAAGCGGTGTACGATCAAAAAGAAAAACTCAACTTATCTTCAGAAGAAACACGTTTGCTCGAAGAAACGCATAAACGTTTTGTGCGTGCAGGAATTAGTTTGCAAGGAAAAGCACAAGATCGCTTGCGCGAAATCAACAAACGATTGGCAAAATTAAGTGGGGACTTTGGCGAAAATCTACTCGATGAAACCAACGCATTCGAATATTATACAAAAGATGAAAAAGAATTAGGGAATCTTCCTAAAAGTTTGGTGGAATTGGCAAAAACAGAAGCCAAAAAACGCGGTCATGAAGACGGATATTCATTTACATTGCAACGTCCAAGTATCAATCCGTTTTTACAATCGTCTCCTAACAGAGACGCACGTAAAAAATTATTTGACGGATACGCAATGCGTGCCAACAATGATAATGAAAGCGACAACAAAGCCATTTTAAGTGAAATGGCAACCTTGCGTTTGGAAAAAGCAAAATTATTAGGGTACGAATCGCATGCCGCATATATTTTATCGGATAATATGGCTGAAACGCCAGAAGCCGTATATGGTTTCATGGATAAATTGTGGCCTTCGGCATTGGCGATGGCAAAATCGGAACGTGAAGCTTTGGCTAAAAAGATGAAAAGTGAAGGTGTTGCCGGAACGTTTCAAGGAAGTGATTGGAGACATTATGTAGAAAAAGTCCGCAAAGAACGCTACAACTTTGATGAAGAAGAAACGCGTCCGTATTTTGAAGTAAATGCCGTAAGAGATGGTGTTTTCGCATTAGCAAAAGAACTATTTGGCTTGTCATTCAAGGAAATGAATGAAGTTCCAAAATGGCATGAAGATCAGCAAGTGTTTGAAGTATTGGAAGCAGACGGAACGCATTTAGGAATCATTTACATGGACTTCTTTGCGCGCCCAAGCAAACGTGGTGGCGCATGGATGAACGCGTTGCGCAGTCAGAAAAATATAGACGGAATGGTAACTCCGATTGTGACGAATAACTTTAACTATCCAGCACCAACGGGAGATTCGCCTTCGTTGTTATCCTTTACGGAAGCAGAAACCTTATTTCACGAATTTGGACATGCATTGCACGGATTGTTCTCTAATGTAACATATGAATCCTTATCAGGAACCAATGTTCCGAGAGATTTTGTAGAGTTTCCTTCGCAAGTAATGGAAAACTGGATGAGCGAACCACAAGTATTACGCATGTTTGCGAAGCATTACAAAACTGGCGAAGTCATTCCTGATGCTATGATTAAGAAGATGAAAGCTGCTAATTCGTTCAATGGCGGATTTGCTACAGTTGAATACATGGCGGCAGCATACTTGGATATGGCTTGGCATTCTAAAACAGCAGACATTCCAACAGACGTTAATAAGTTTGAAAAAGAAGCCATGGACAAATTAGGCTTAATTAATGAAATAATTCCGCGATACAGAAGTACGTATTTTGGACACATATTCTCAAGTCCTGTGGGTTACTCTTCTGGATATTACAGTTATTTATGGTCAGAAGTATTGGATGCAGATGCTTTTCAAGCCTTTAAAGACACAGGAAACCTATTTGATCCTGCCACAGCAAAACGCTACCGCAAAATGTTAAGCATGGGCGGTTCGCAATTGGGCATGGATTTATACAAAGGATTTAGAGGTGCCGAACCAGAAATTGAACCCTTATTAAAGAAAAAAGGATTTGTGAAATAATACATAAATCCTTTCTTTGAAATTAGTTAAAAAACAAAATTTCGTCAAACCGAACTTGATTCGGTTTCTCACAAGAGCTGAAAATCAATTAGTGAGACTCTGAATCAAGTTTTGAATGACGTATCTAGAAAACTTTTCAAGCACAAAAAAAAGCCTGAACATTTGTTCAGGCTTTTTTTATACTACTACATCTTAATTATGCTTCGAAAGGTTCGATTGATACATAAGATTTGTTATTAGATTTCTTTGTGAATTTCACAAGACCGTCTACTTTAGCATGTAATGTAT
>CAZHSA010000425.1:0-3259 GCA_964535135.1 uncultured Kordia sp. | reverse complement strand
CTGTGTTATTGGCAGGAACGACGGTAAAACGTGCTTCTTTGCATAATGCCGATCAAATTGCCAAATTAGATATCCGCGAACGCGATACTGTTTTTGTAGAAAAAGGCGGCGAAATTATTCCAAAGATTGTTGGTGTTAATTTTGACGCACGTCCGTCAGATTCAACCGAAACTATGTACGCGACACACTGTCCTGAATGCAATACACCTTTAGAACGAAAAGAAGGCGAAGCACAACATTATTGTCCAAATGTATCTGGTTGTATTCCACAAATTGTGGGTAGAATTCAGCATTTTATTTCGCGCAAAGCGATGGATATAGATGGTTTAGGCGGCGAAACCGTTGCCTTGTTGGTGAAAGAAGGTTTAATTACTAATTATGCCGATTTATACGAATTAACCAAAGAACAGATCATTCCGCTAGAGCGAATGGCAGAAAAAAGTGCTGAGAATTTAGTTAATGGAATTGAAGCTTCTAAACAAATTCCTTTTGAGCGTGTGTTATATGCGTTGGGAATTAGATATGTAGGAGAAACTGTAGCAAAAAAATTGGCAAAACACTACAAGTCTATTGATGCGCTCATGAACGCTTCGTCGGACGATTTAGTAGCAGTCGACGAAATAGGCGTGAAAATCGCCGAAAGTGTAGCGCAGTTCTTTCAGGAACAAGTTAATTTGCAAATAGTTACACGTTTGAAAGAAGTTGGCGTGCAATTAGAATTTTCGGCAGCACAGTTAGAAGGACTCACAGAAACTCTGTTAGGGAAGTCGTTTGTAGTTTCGGGCGTGTTTGCCAAAGTATCACGAAATGAACTGAAAAAACTTATAGAAAATAATGGTGGAAAAGTTTCATCATCTATCTCCTCTAAAACTTCGTATGTTGTAGCGGGAGATAAGATGGGACCTAGTAAACGAGAAAAAGCGGAAAAACTAAATATTACGATCTTAACAGAAGACGAGTTTTTGAACATGATATAGATGAATTTTACAAAACCCACACATATTGCTTTTTTGATCGCTTCGGTGATTACGCTTGTGGTGGCTATGTTTTTTGAAAAATTTTACTTGATTTATGCACAGCCGTTTACTGTTTTTACGATTTTAGTGATCTATTTCACCGAAAAAAAAGAGCCTGCAAGTGTGTTGTATATTTTATCGCAAATTATTGGTTTGGCAGGTGGTATTTTGCTCATTTTGGGAATGCGTCATCATTTAGAAGCAGTTTCTATATTGTTCTCGTTGTTTTATATTATGTTTTTGCGATTGATGTATGTTCGTAACAAAATGACAAGACCCGAATTGCGGACGTATGTGTATGTGATACTATTTTCAATTCCTGTACTATACATTTATTACACCGTAATAAAAACGGTTTCTTCAGAGCTAAAAGATGTGGTTATTTATTTTAGTTGTTTAATGTTTTTCATGTTGAGTTACATCATTACGGCTTTATACTATTATTTGAAAGATAAAAAACCTACCAATTTGTGGATGCTTATTGCCGCGATGAATCTCGGTTTTATGAATATTTTAATTGGTTTGAATGAATTGTACATGTATGAAACTATTTTCACAGTTATTGTGACATTTTGTAGTGTATGTATTCAGGTTTTTGTGTTGAAATTTATGCTGCATGATGAAAATGATGATACAAATTTATTGACAATGATGGACGAATGAAGTACACAAAATTAGCATATCTTTTATTTTTCACCGTGGCGTTTATTTCGCTCTTGGTTGCTTTATTTTTTGAAAAAAAAGATTTGTTGTTCGTATACCCTTTTACCTTCATTTTGACTGGATTTGTTTATCTAAAAGAGAAAACAACTCCGATTAGTATAACTTTTCTATCAGCACTCTTGTTTGGAATGTGTGGTGGCGTTTTATTGATTTTAGATTTTAAAGACAGGATTCCTGAAATTTCTACTTGTATTTCAGTCTTTTATGTATTGTATTTGCGATTGATGTATTTGAAGAACGAAAAAAAGAAAACCACCATCAAAATGTATCTTACCTTGTTCCTTTTTTTTATTCCGGTAGTGTATGTCTACGATCGTGTTTTTTGTTTGGTGTATGAAGAAATACAAAATGGATTTATTTATTTTACGGCGATGGCAGTGTTTATGCTCATATACATTATGGTTTCCATTTACTATTATTTACGAAATAAAAATCAATCGAATTTATGGATGCTTATCACAGCTGTAAACTTGGGAATTTTGAATATTATTGTCATCATCAATGAGTTGTATGTATACGAACACATTTTTACAATATTGGCAATTTTTTGTAGTAATTTGATGTTGTTTTTCTCTTTAAAATTTATGTTGGAAGAAGATAAAAATAAACTTACAGAAATAGGCTAGTAGTATAGAAAACTAATAATTTATAAAAATAAATAACAATAGAATCATTCATAAATGTCTAAACAAAAACTCCTTACATACTTGTACTTTACCCTTTTAGTGTTAGATGCATTGGGAGTTGTATATCCGGAAATCATTGATAGGAAATACGTTACGTTTCTACCGTTTCCCGTATTGATCTTATTATATATGTATTCTGTAAAAAAGATAAATTGGATATATATAATAGCGTTGTTGGCTACTTTCTTAGGTATCATCTTTTTCAATATTGCATCTTATTTTAAAATAGCGCTTATATGTTATGGAGTCGGCGTTGGCTTGTATGTGGTTACTACATTCAAAAAAGCTGTGGTAATTCCTATACGATCTATTTTCATAGCTACCATTCCGTTTTTAATTGTGTATTTGGTACCGCTCATTTTTTATTATGATGCGGTTACCATAGAGATTTTCAATTATATTTTATTCTATGTATTCTTTGTAGGATTGTTCTTTTTTATATCAACACTCATGTATATAAATCAAAAAAGCAATGCCAATTTGTGGCTGATGAGCTCGGGTATCGTTTTTTTAATCTCTACCATCATACACGGATACTATCGTTTTATAGAACCGCTACTCATCATTCGAGTTGGTATTGTGGTTACTTTTCTTTTCATGCATTATGCGATGTATCGTTATATCATTGCAGAACAAAATGATGCTTCATCTACATAATATTCATATAAAGTCAAGTCAAAAAAAGAGTAGGATTTCTATTCAGAAATAAGTTACTTTGTGACGCTTATGAAAAAGATAGTTAAGCTTTTAGTCATATTACTCATTTGTATTGCTAGTGTAGATCTTCTGTGGTTTTTCTTTCCAGAGTACATATCACGAAAGTATGCCATTGTC
>CAZHSA010000424.1:0-3259 GCA_964535135.1 uncultured Kordia sp. | reverse complement strand
GCAATTTTGTCCATTGTTCGGTTGCTACATCAAATTCCCAAAAATCATCTACAAAAAGTCCGTTGCTTTCGCCAGTTCCCAAGTATACTTTATCATTCAGATTAAAAGCGATTCCGCCTCGTCGTTTTTGTCCACCAAAACCAACTAATTCTGTCCATTCATCTGTTGTTGGGTTGTAACGCCAAAAATCTTTTTTATCATTATCACCATCGAAGCCTGTACCCAAATAGCCTAAGCCATTTCCGGCAAAACCAACTGCTTCATACCGTGGCGTTCCGGCAAAACTGGCTTTTTGTGTCCAGCTATTTGCGGCTGCATCATATTCCCAAAAATCACCCAATTCATTATCGCCATCATAGCCCAAACCTGCATATCCTTTATTGCCAATAGCAAAGCCAGAAGCAGAACTTCTTGCTATACCTGGAAAAGCGGCTCTTTGTACCCAAAAATCACCATTCATGTCGTACTGCCAAAAGTCGGTTAAGTAATCATCGCCATCATAGCCTGCGCCCATATAACCATTATTGTCAATCATAAAAGAGAAGGCATTGCTTCGTGGCGTTCCATCAAATACGGAGCGATCTATCCAGTTCCCGCGAGAAGTATCATCGTCGTTATTGTCGCAACTTATGCATAGCATCATACTAGCCATAAGTGCGTATATCATTTTACTCGATAATCGAGATTTGAATGTGCTGACGCTTGTGTCGATATGTTTTTTAATCGTTCTTTCAGAATACTTCATAGTTTTGTGTTGAAGTCGTTGACTTTTGTTGCGTATCATTTCGTTTTTTACTTTTTAAATTAAATTTTATTCCTGTTGAGAAGTAAGGTTTTGCCGCTGCTTCAAAATCGTACAGCGTATTGTTGTCTGCATCTAACAATTCATATTCATTCAGTAAGGAATAGCCACCTTTTACCGAAATTGCCCAGTTGCTGTCCATCCAATAGTTGTATTCTAAGCCGAGTCCCGCAGAAATGAACAACGATTTTTGGGCTTTTCTCGTGCCCGGAATCACTACATCTTCACTCAAGTTGGCATAAAAGCTATTGAACCATGAAGACAATCGAAACTCACTTCTTTCTGACATTTGGTACGATACAAACATGCGAGGGAAACCTAAACTAATCGTATATTTTTCGTTCAGTTTCTTTGTATAATTGATGATGGGTAAAATTCTTGGTTCACCGAATGCAGGAAGATACCCAACACCAAGCGTCAATTGATAGGGTTTTTCAGGACTTCCGCCCATTTTTTTCACGCTCAAACCTGCATTGAATAGAAAGTCGTCCGATTGAATACTCGATGCCAAGTTGGACACAATGGAAGTTCCACCGCTTACTTGTAAATTCCAGCTTTGCGAAATTGGGCGAATGTACATTAACCGATAATTGATGCCGTATATTTCATTGAATGCGTTTGTGCTAAAATTAACACCGTTGTGATTCAACTGAAAATAATCCAATCCTACAGAATTTAGCAGCATTCCTTTTTTTAGTTTGATGGGAACATTTATATTCACATTTGTTCGGTAAAACTCTACTTCATCTTCTCCTTCAGGCGTTATGGTATAATTGAACGAAAACAAGTCTGGCTTTTCTTGCGCAGCGCATATCATTACAGTCATACAAAACAACACACAACACCAATGCGTTTTCTTCATAGTTTAAAAATTTTCAACGAAAGTATTTTTAGGTATCATTCAGACAAAAAATACTAGACAGACTTTCCTTTTGTATATACAAACACGGATTTTTTATAGACGAATTCACTTTTTGAAACTGGTATGCTGAAATGTAGTTTTGGTATAGTAAATACTGCTTTCAGTATATAAATTTTAGTGTGGCATGATGATTCTGCTAGTTTTGGCGAAAAATTAGATAGCATGAAATACCTATATAGTTGGTTGTGCGTACTCGTATTGATTTCTTGTAACTTAGATCGTGAAAATTTATCGCTCACCGTAGGCGAAGAATTTAGCGATCTTACGACACGCGTTATATTGATTGATACATTACAGATAGAAGCCTCTACGTTTAAATTCGATTCTATTATCACTTCGAATACGACACGCGTTTTAGTTGGTTCGTATACCGATCCTGTGTTTGGAAAAACAACATCAGATAGTTATTTGGAATTGATCCCAACCGATGGCGATTTTGACTTGCGTGATGATGCTGTGTACGATTCCATTGCATTGATTATGAAATACGATCGTTATTTTTACAACGATACCATTCCGCAACAGCGCTTTACCGTTTATGAAGTCACGGATAATATTAAAACAGATAATGACTCTTTTTACAATACCACAACGTTTGAAACGAACGAAAATCCAATTGGCGACATTGTGTTTGAAGCGCGCCCAACCAAAGGCGATTCGCTGCACATTTCTATTGATCAAGCGTATGGGCAATTGTTGTTTGATCGTTTGAATGACAATACGATCAATGATATTGACGATTTTTTGAATCGTTATAACGGAATTCAAATTCGACCTGACGCACAAAATACAGCGGTTTTAGGTTTTTCGCCTTCGCCACTCAATACGTATCTTCGGCTGTATTATACGGTTCCAGATGAAATTGAAGATCAAGAATATGAAAAAGACTTTTCCATCAATAACACCAAACTTTTCAATCATATAGAAAGTGATCGTACAGGAACTATTTTTCAAAACTTAAACAGTCAAGAAAATGATGCACTTCCCAGCGTAGCTTCAGATAATAAAAGCTACATTCAAGCAGGCACAGGAATTGCGTTAAAAGTAGAAATTCCCCACATAAAAAATTTATTTGACGTTGCTGGAGAAAACGGGGTATTAATGAGTGCCAACTTGCGTTTTAGACCTTCGTTGAATTCGTACACACAAAATTTAACCATCAGAGATTCGCTCGTTACGTTCATTCTTGATCAAAATACCGAAGTAGAATCGCAATTGTTTCAATTAGACGGAAGCCCTGTCTATGCGAAGATTGAAGACCAAAATGATGAATTTAATACCTTAACGTATAGCGTACCGATTGACTTTTTTGTGCAAACAAAACTACAAGAACGCTTTGAACAGAATACCTCGCTGAGTTTTTATCCTATTACGTTCAACAGCTCTGTAGATCGTTTTATTATTGATGGAGAAGGCAGCAGCAATAGCCGAAAAGTAACTTTAGAAATTATCTATGCCGTATATGAAGATGAAGAGTAGTTTGCTCGTCCTATTGAGCATTGTTGCAGCGCAGTTTTTGCATGCACAAAGTTCAA
>CAZHSA010000423.1:0-3267 GCA_964535135.1 uncultured Kordia sp. | reverse complement strand
CCGCCAAAGCGTTTACATTGTTTTCTGCATCTGTTGGTGTTTCGTGGTAGGTAACATCAATATCAGTTAACATGCCTCCTGTAATTTGAGTTTCCGAAGTTCTGATATCAAACACGCCAATTCCGTCGTTATCTGTGTCGCAATTTTCCAACGGAATCGCAGGAAATACTTGTGGAGCATCTTCTACAAGAATATTTAGTGAGGTAGTAACATAACAACCCGAATTCGCAGTTTCAACACGAACAAATACCATTTGTGGATTACTAATGTTGGTGTAAGGAACTGAAAGCGCATTTGCATCGTTATCAGCATCCATCTGCGTGAGATGATAAGTGACCGATAGCCCTAAAATCCCCGCAGTGATTTCATCATTTTTTACGTTTAAGTCAATTTCAGTAAAACCATCTGAAATTTCATCATCACACACAATTAAATCAGTAGGCATATTGGCAGAAGGCAATTCTTCAAACATAATATCAAAAGAAGTGATTGCAAAACAGGTGTTTCCTGTCTGCGTACTTTCAATTCGTACAAAAATCGTTTCTCCATCAGTCCCAGAATATAGTGTTGGTAATGGATTTACTCCCGCATTTGCGTCTGGTCCATTCGGATGAAAAGTTATGGAGAAGTCAGCCGCATTTTGAGCACCAAGAATAGTCGCTTCTTGCGTAGACAAGTCAAAATCTTCCATACCATCAGCATTTACATCACAAGCAATCATATTATTAGGTTGGTTTGCAATTGGCTGTTCATTTACACAAATTTCAAAGCTAGTTGTACTAAAACACAAAGCATTTATGTTATTTTCTATACGTGCAACTATTGGTTGACATTGCGCAGTATTTGTAAACGGAAAAGTGAGTGCATTTGTATCGTTGTCAGCATCGTTTTGACTGGCATGATATGTGATTGAAAATTGAGAAGCGTCTTGTGTACCTAGTATTATAGCATCCAGGTTTGTAAAGTTGAACGTTTCTACACCATCATTTGAATTATCATCACAAACAGCAATATTTGCCACAGCATTTGCTACAGGAACCGTATTGGTGATAAGTTGAAAAGAGGTGATGGCGAAACAATCATTTCCTGCTTCTGTACTTTCAACTCTTACATGAATAGTTTCTAAGTCGCTTCCTGTGTAAGGTGACGTGAGTGGATTTGCATCATTAGTAGCATCTAAGGCACTTGTATGAAATGTGATGTTGACATCTGCAGCATTTTGTGTTCCTAAAATAGTGGATTCTTGCGTTGATAAGTCGTATGTTTCAATACCATTTGCATCAGGATCACAAGCATTCATGTCATTTGGCTGATTGGCAATTGGTTGTTCATTTACACAAATTTGAAAACTTGTGGTGTCATAACATATAGCATTTGAATTATTTTCCACTCGTGCAAATATCGGTTGACATTGTGCTGTGTTTGTGAATGGAAACGTTAATGGATTTACATTGTTATCTGCATCATTTTGACTTGTGTGATAGCTTACTGAATATGAAGCTGCATTTTGCGTACCTAAAACGATGGCATCTATGGTTGAAAAGTTAAATTCTTCTACACCATCATTTGTGATATCGTCACAGACTGTAATATCAGCTACTGGGTTTGCTGTTGGAAATGTGTCCAGAAATAATTGAAAAGAAGTGATGGCAAAACAATCGTTTCCAGCTTCTGTACTTTCGACTCTCACATGAACGGTCTCTGAATCAATTCCAGTATAAGGTGATGTGAGCGGATTTGTGTTATTCGTAGCATCTAAAGCAGTCGGATGAAATGTAATGTTTACATCTGCAGCATTTTGTGTTCCTAAAATAGCGGCTTCTTGCGTTGAAAAATCGAACATTTCTGTACCGTTTGCATCAGGATCACAGGCATTCATATCGCTTGGCTGATTGGCCACAGGTTGATAGTTTACGCAAATTTGAAAGCTTGTTGTGCTATAACAGGTAGCACTCGTATTGTTTCCGACTCTCGCAAATATATTTTCACATTGATTTGTATTTGTATACGGAAGTGTGAATGCGTTTGTATTGTTGTCCGCATCGTTTTGACTTGGATGGTAGGTGACTGTAAATACAGCAGGATCTTGCGAACCTAAGATTGTGGCACTTTCTGTAGAAAAACCAAACATTTCTACGCCGTCATTTGTAGCATCATCACAAACGGTAATGTCTGCAACTGGATTTGCTGTGGGCGCTGGTTCTACTGTAATGGTAAAACTTTCTTGAATGACTTCTGCACAACTATTAGAAATAGCAACTGTATATGTCGTCGTTGTTGTCGGTGTAAATACTGGATTTGGCAATGTTGGATCACTCACGCCTGTAGTTGGTGTCCATGTGTATGAAGTTGCTCCAGTAATGGTTGCATCTACTGAAGATAAAGAATCGCCATTACAAATAGTTTCATCACCAAAGGCAAGTGAATTTGCAAAAGACACATAGTCAAAACAAACACGTTGTAAGTTTACGGCGCCACCTGTAGAACTTGTGAAACCAAAATATGCTTGTGACGTGCCTCCGAGAATTGTATTGACAACATTGCCCGAATAGGAAAGACGAAGTGAACAATCAAAATATACATCTAATGTTGTCGTTGCTGCTGTCCATTCAATTCGTATGATATGTTCTACGCCATCTTCTATATTAGTTGATGTGGGAGAAGCTTGAATTGGCCCGGCTAAATTTGTACCAGCAAAATGATTATTATTTCCAGAACTTACAATCGCTAAATGATCAAAAAACGGATCGCCCAAGTCATTGTTTTGCCAAGTATCAAATTCTACGGCTAATGAGTTATTGATTCCTTCGTATCCCATTCCGCCACCTGAATTTCCAATTTCAGGTGTTTGCGTATTTTTGATGATAAATGTAATTCCATCTGCTCCGTTTGCATCATTAGTTCCAAAGAAACCTCTAAATTCGACTACAAAATCCTCTAACATGTCAATTGGAGTTCCAGACCATACGGCACCCGATTGATTGTTTACGTTTTGCGTAATTTCAAAGCAATCGCCACCAATATCATTTGCATCTCCAATTAAAGAAGGCATTAATTGTGCATGTAGCTGAATACAAAACAGGATAAAAAATATTGTAAATATACTTTTTATCCTGTTCGTATGTTTTATTAAAATCATTGTCTTGTAATTATTTAAGACAAATATGATGAATTATCTCTTCAATGTAAAATGATTGATAAATTCTTTTGGTGTTCCATCAAATGGATCTACATATTCCACTCTAAACCAATAATCCTGTGATGGCA
>CAZHSA010000422.1:1565-3289 GCA_964535135.1 uncultured Kordia sp. | reverse complement strand
AGAGTTACGTTATCCGATTACATTAAAGCAAACAGCTTCTATTTATACGTTAGCATTTTTAGAAGCAGGTGGCTCATTTAATTCGTTTAAAGAATACAGTCCGTTTGAGTTAAATCGCTCGGCTGGCGCAGGATTACGTATATTTATGCCTGCATTCGGATTGTTAGGTATTGACTTTGGATATGGATTTGATCCAATTCCAGGAACAACGCAGCGAAACGGATGGGAAACGCACTTTATTATCGGACAACAATTTTAAGTAATTTTAATTTTGGCACGATATTTTCTATTAACAACACCGACAGACATGAAAACTAAAGTTCTTTTTTTATTAACAATGCTTCTTACACTATCTACCGTTAACGCACAACGCGTAAAAGGTGCAAGAGTTGGCTACATTGACATGGAATACATTCTAGAAAACGTATCAGCATATCAAGAAGCAAACACACAACTAGAAGCAAAAGCGCAACGCTGGAAAAACGAAATTCAGAAGAAGCAGAACACCATAGATCAAATGAAAAAAAATCTAAGTGCGGAACGTGTTTTACTTACAAAAGAATTAGTTGACGAGCGTGAAGAAGAAATAGAAATCTTAGAACAGGAATTGCAAACGTATCAACAAGATCGTTTTGGTCCATTTGGGAGTTTGATGGTACAACGTCAAAATATGGTAAAACCTATTCAAGACCAAGTACTCAACGCCGTTCAAGATATTGCAAAAAAGAAAAGTTATGATTTTGTGTTTGACAAGTCTGCAGACGTAGTAATGTTGTTCTCGGCGAAGAAATTTGACATCAGCGATCAAGTGTTACGTGTGATCAATAGAGATGAAAAACGTAAAGGGAAAGCTGAAAAAATCAGGAAAAAGCAAAGTGAAAGAGAAAAATTTAATGATGCTGACACTGCCAAAGAGGTAGATCCTGAAGTAGAAGCTAGACAAAAAGCAAGAGAAGAAGCCATTGCTGAAAAAAAAGAAGAAGCTGCTAACAAAAAAGAAGCGCGTCAAAAATTACTAGACGAGCGCAAGAAAAAGCGTGAAGAAGAACGTGAAGCTAAGAAAAAAGAATATGAAGCAAAACGTCAAAAATTGATCGAAGCACGTGAAGCTAAAAAGAAAGCTGCGGAAGAAAAACGTAAAAAACGTGAAGAAGAAAAACGTAAAAAGTTAGAAGAGCGTAAAAAGCAGCAAGAAGAAAAAAATAAAGAGAAGGAAAACGAAAACGAAGAAAACGGCGAAGGTGCCGGTGGCGGTAAATAAAAACAATTAATATAAATAACACTTAAAGTAAATAATTGAAAATCATGAAACAAATGAAAAAACTAATTGCGGTTGCAGTACTATTCTTCGGAGCGGTAAGTTTTACAAACGCACAAACGAAAGTTGCGCATATTAATACGCAAGAGTTGATTAGTTCTATGCCGGAAATGAAAGAAGCTAAAGACGAGTTTGACAAATTGCAACAATCATTAGGTGCAGATATTCAAGCTTCAGTAACTGAATACAGAAACAAACTAACACAGTATACAAACGAAGCTCCAAATAAAACGGATGCTGAAAACAATGATAGAAAGAAAGAGTTAGCTGAGTTAGAAACACGTATTCAAGAAGCGCAAGCTGCTGCACAGAAAACCGCAGAGCAAAAGTATATTGACTTAACAAAGCCAATTCAAGAAAAAGCATTGGCAGCTATTCAAAAAGTAGCAAAAGCACAAGGTTTTGC
>CAZHSA010000422.1:0-1465 GCA_964535135.1 uncultured Kordia sp. | reverse complement strand
AGACGGTTTTTTTGTTTTAAAACCGCAACGCACAAATCATTTAGAAAACATTATTTTTTACGTATTTTTACAGTTATGAACACTTCCCCAATTGGCATTTTTGATTCTGGAGTTGGTGGCACTTCCATTTGGCGCGAAATTCACAAACTCCTTCCGCATGAAAACACCATCTACTTAGCAGATAGTAAGAATGCTCCGTATGGACCAAAGGGAAAAGAAAAAATCATTGAACTTAGCGTAAAGAATACCGAATTATTACTTGAAAAAGGCTGTAAAATTATTGTGGTAGCTTGCAATACAGCAACGACAAACGCAATTAAACATTTACGCTCTAATTACAATGTTCCTTTTATTGGGATAGAACCTGCCATTAAACCTGCCGCTTTACAGACGAAATCCAAGACGATTGGCATCTTGGCAACAAAAGGAACCTTATCGAGCGAATTATTTCATAAAACCTCTGATTTGTATGCTAACGGCGTGCAAATTATTGAACAAGTAGGTGAAGGTTTGGTGCCTTTAATTGAAAACGGTGAAATTGATTCGCCAGCAATGGACAAACTTTTACAACTATACACAATACCAATGATTGCCGCCAATGTGGATTACTTAGTGTTAGGCTGTAGTCACTATCCGTATTTAATTCCGAAGTTGCAAAAATTACTTCCTGCGCATGTAAAAATCATTGATTCTGGCGCTGCTGTTGCACGACAAACACAAGCGATTTTAGAAAAACACAACTTGTCTGCGCAAGAAGCGAATCGCGGCAATTGCATATTTTACAGCAATCGAAAACCAGAAGTTGTACGTGCTATTTTAAAAGGGGATTTTACAGTTGAAGCATTGGATTTTTAGCTTTTTGACGAATCTTCTTTAAACCAACCCGAATATGTTACATAATTATCTGCAATCCGATTGATTTCTCCTGAAATGAGTTCTTTACTGATATCTTTTACTTTTTTTGCGGGAACGCCTGCATAAATACTTCCCGATTCCACATGTGTGTTTTTAGTCACCACGGCACCTGCAGCAATGATACTGTTACTTTCCACCACACAATCGTCCATCACAATACTTCCCATTCCGATTAAAACGTCGTCATGAATCGTACAACCATGCACAATTGCATTATGTCCGATAGACACGTTGTTTCCAATCGTGGTAGGTGATTTTTGATAAGTTGCATGAATGACAGCGCCATCTTGCACATTCACTTTATTGCCCATTTTGATAAAATGTACATCGCCACGAATGACAGCATTGAACCAAACACTACACTGATTTCCCATAGTGACTTCGCCAACAATGGTAGCGTTTTCGGCAATAAAACAATCGTTTCCAATCTGTGGATGTTTTCCGTTTACAGGTTTGATGATCATGGTGAATTGGGTTTTAGGTTTTGGGTTTTGGATCGCTTCGCTTTTGTTAATTTGTTAATTTGTTAATTTGAATCTTAAGTTTCAGA
>CAZHSA010000421.1:0-3314 GCA_964535135.1 uncultured Kordia sp. | reverse complement strand
TCACGATGCTTATTTGGTTGCAACACAAAGCTTACGCCGCCACCTTTGTCTTTTTTAGGAAAATATATTTTTCGGTGAATGGTAAATGCTTCTCGCTTGGAATAATTGCTGATTACTTTTGCAGCACGACCTGTCGGCGCTAATAAAACCGCTTTTTTTTTGGTATGCCATAAATGTGTTACCAAAGTTCCGATGGTAGTTGTTTTTCCCGTTCCGGCATATCCTTTTAACAAAAACAACGCGTCCGGATCATTCCCGTAAATAAACTCGCAAAGTTTGTGCAATACTACATCTTGTTTGAAAGTAACTTCGTGCGGAAATTTACTTTTCAAAAGTTTGTAAAATGTAGTTGCATCCATAAGAGTTGATATTATTGTCTTTTTGCAGAATCTTGCGAGCGAAAATAGAAAAGTAATTTGAATGATTCCACATCATTTACTTTTTTATAAATATAACATGCTTTTTTTAAGCAAATACTTTTACCATTAAAAAAAAATTGTAGATTTGCGTATATTGATGTTCTTAAAACAAAACTATTCTTAATAGAGATGAAACACGCAAAACAAAAATTCAATTTAGTCTTATCATTCGTAATTGCTTTCTTACTTGCGCCAGCACTAGCCTTTGCACAAGATAATAAAGTAGTAGAACCAGGTTCATTTGAAACACTCAAAACACCAATTATCTTAGTTGCTGCGCTTGTAGTTGCCATTGGACTTTTATTTTTAATTGAAAAAATGGTTCCAAGAAAAGTAAGACCTATTTTTTCTATTGTCTTTTTGGCTGCTTCTGTATTTTTTGGATTCAAAATTTACACATCAATCATGGCTCCTGTAGAGTTTAAACAAGAAAAAGTTAAGCGTTACACGGAAGTTATCAATAATTTGAAAGATATTAGAGACGCTCAATCGGCTCACAAAACCGTTACTGGAAAGTATGCTTTTACATTTGATGATCTAGAAAAGTTTATTGAAACTGGAGAGTTTGCTATTATTGAACGAAGAGATTCAAGTTATACAGAATTTGACAAAGTATATAAGATTGACAAACTAAAAGAAGTTGTGATCATTGATACACTAGATTTTAAATCTGTAAAAGATTCTTTATTTAAAGGTTCTGATCGTTACAAGAAAATGAAATACATACCGTATGCTAAAAATGACAAGCAAACGTTTACAATGAAAGTTGATTCTGTAGAAGTGAACAACTACATTGCACCTGTTTTCAAAGTTTCTGTAGCAAAAGAAGTTGTATTACATGACTTAGATAAAGAGTTACTGAAACAAGAAAAGAAAAAAGTTTCTGTAGATGAAATTGATGGTCCTGAAATTTTTGTTGGATCACTTGAAAAAGTAAGTGATACTGGAAACTGGCCTACAAGCTATGAAATTGGAGACAACAAAAAGAAATAACATAGAACAAACAAATTTTAATAAGTTGTCCATTCAGATTTCTCTGAATGGACTTTCTTTTTGTATCCTACATACAGTAGCGAACGAAATTACGGCGTTGCGCCATTTTCAGTTTGATGAAATCACAAATCCGCTGCAGCTAGAAAAAGAAATTACACATATTTTTGAACAGGAAGCTTCCCTACTCAATCAGTCTTTTGAAGCGGTTACGGTAAGTCACATCAATACACTTTCTACGTTTGTACCAAAACCTTTATTTTCGGACAAACACTTAGCTGATTATTTAAAATATAACAACAAAATTTTACCAAATGATTATATCACGTTTGATGTTGTGACCAATAATGACATGGTAAACGTGTATATTCCGTATGTAAATATCAATAATCTATTTTTTGAGAAATATGGCGCGTTTCACTACAAACATTTTGCGACTATTTTATTAGAAAATATTTTTCAATCGGCTTCCACTTCCGAAGAACCAACAGTGTATGTACACGTTCAAAAAACACATTTTGAAATCATCGTGATTCAACAAAAAAAGTTGTTGTTTTACAATTCGTTTGAGTATAGCTCTTCTGAAGATTTTATTTATTATGTACTTTTTTCATTAGAACAGTTACAACTCAATACCAATACACTGCAACTATACTTTTTAGGTAATATTGATAAAAGTGATGTGCTGTACACTGTAACGTACACCTATGTGCGTCATGTTGCCTTTTTAGATAAAAAATATACTTTTGATTTCCACGAAAGTGTGACAAAACCCAAAAGTCATCACGATTTCACCTTACTAACTAATTTTTAGATGCGAATTATTTCTGGAAAACATAAAGGAAGACGATTACAAGCTCCAAAAAAATTACCTGTACGACCAACTACGGATTTAGCAAAAGAGTCGCTTTTCAACATCTTAAATAATCATTATTATTTCCATGAAATTAGCGTTCTAGACCTGTTTTCCGGCACGGGAAATATCAGCTATGAATTTGCTTCGCGTGGTACAGAAACGATTACTGCTGTAGATGGTGATTATGGTTGTGTGAGTTTCATTAAGAAAACATCGGCACAGCTAGACCTCAACATTACAGCCATTAAAAGCGATGTATATAAGTTTCTTGACAAAACACACCTAAAGTCAGATATCATTTTTTCAGATCCGCCATACGCGTTTACCACTGAACAATTTGAAAAAATTGTCACGATGGTTTTTGAAAGAAGTTTGCTATTAGAAGATGGCTTCTTGATTATTGAACATGCTAAAGAGACAAAACTTGAACATGTTGAAAATTTCAGTTTCTCAAAAAATTATGGGAGTTCTGTGTTTAGCTTTTTTGAATTACCTGCAGAAGCTTCTAGCGAAGAAGAATGACTTTTAGCATTTAGAAATGAATTAAATACGCATTGAACATAAAAAAACCGTCGTAGAAAGTTTTCCACAACGGTTTGTATTTTTTGATTCAGATCTAGTCTGAATTTATATTTCTAAATTAAAACGTGCGCAATTCCGCCATTTTTATCGCTGCAATCGCTGCTTCTACACCTTTATTTCCGTGTTTTCCACCAGAACGATCAATTGCTTGCTGCAATGTATTATCGGTCAACACACAAAAAATTACAGGAATATCCGATTGTACGTTTAAGTCTTTAATGCCGTGAGCTGTTGCGCTGCATACAAAATCAAAATGTTTCGTTTCTCCTTGAATCACACTTCCAATAGCGATAATCGCATCTACTTTTTGTGTTTTTTGCATATGCTTTGCGCCAAACACCAATTCGTAGCTTCCAGGGACATTCCAACGAATAATATTTTCATCTGTAGCGCCATTTTCTTTCAAGGCTTCAAAAGCGCCTTCATACAAGCCTTCGGTAATATTGTCATTCCACTCAGAAACAACA
>CAZHSA010000420.1:0-3320 GCA_964535135.1 uncultured Kordia sp. | reverse complement strand
ATTCGCCAATCGTTTCTCACTTAATCCAAAAGCTTGAAACTACGAAAGAGAATATTTCTTTTGCGCGTGTCGATGCAGATCACATTGATAATTTAATCAAAAAAGACGAAGAGCAAATCTCAAAACTTTCTGACGAAGAAAAAGAGACGTTAAAAACGACGTTGACAGAAGTGGTGCCTGCGGATAAATATACGGTACAATTAGAAGCGATGGATTCCAATGCTTCTCCGTTTATGATTACGCAACCAGAATTTATGCGTCGTATGAAAGAAATGCAGCAAACTGGTGGCGGCGGAATGTTCGGAATGAACAATTTTCCAGAAATGTACAACTTGGTTGTAAATACAAATCATGAATTGGTTGGACAAATTTTAAGCACCAAAACACGTAAAAAACAAGAACGTTTAATAAAACAATCATTGGATTTAGCGCGTTTGTCACAAAACTTGTTGACAGGTGAAGAATTAACGCAATTCATCAAACGTAGTTACGAGATGATTAAATAAAAATAAATTTTCACTATCTTAAAAACCGCTTCTCATCAAAGAAGCGGTTTTTTTGTAACTATTTCCAAACAGCATCGTCATACAACTATTCTATCCAATCAAAAACCATAAAAAACGAAACAACACATGAAAAAAACGGGCAATCTTACAGCTTTCTTTTTAGTACTCCTGATGGCAATTCCATCAATGAAATATGCGCAAACTATAGAAACACAAATTGATCAATTGATGAGCGATCAATACAAAACAGATGCTTCTGGCGCTACAATTTTAGTGGCAAAAGATGGAAAAGTAATGTTACGAAAAGCCTATGGAAAAGCAAATATGGAACTCGATATTGACATGACTCCTGAAAATGTTTTTGAAATCGGTTCGATCACCAAACAATTTACCGCAGTTGGTATTTTAATGTTGATGGAAGAAGGAAAGCTTTCGCTAGATGATGAAATCACCAAGTACATTCCGGATTATCCGACACAAGACACAAAAATTACCATTCATCACTTATTGACGCATACATCAGGAATTAAAAGCTATACTTCTATTCCTACCTTAAGAGAATTTGCACGTGATGATCTTTCGCTGGAAGAATTAATTGATGCGTTTAAAAACGAACCGATGGATTTTAAGCCTGGCGAAGAATTTCGTTATAACAATTCAGGATATGTGCTTCTTGGCTATATCATTGAAAAAGCTTCTGGAAAACCGTATGACGAATTTGTACAAAAGAGAATTTTCGATAAGTTGAAAATGAAAAATTCATATTACGGAAGCAAATCTCTCTTGATTAAAAATCGTGCGTATGGATACCAAGAACGAGAAAGTGGATATGTAAATGCCGATTATATCAGCATGAACATTCCGCATGCCGCAGGTTCCTTAATGTCTACTGTAGATGATCTATACACTTGGAATACGGCAATACGCAATCACAAATTAATTTCTAAAGAAAGTACCGAAAAAGCATTTACCGATTATAAAATAAATAATGGAAACAATATCAGTTACGGGTATGGCTGGTTTATGGCACGAATACAAGATGTCCCAGTTATAGAACATGGCGGTGGTATTTTTGGCTATACTTCACAAGGAATTTATGTGCCAAGCGAAAATGTGTATGTCATTATTTTGACCAATTGTGATTGCAATCTGCCAACGGATATTGCATATAAAATTGCTGCAATTGCTATTGAAAAACCGTTTCCAACAAAGTCAGACGCTGTAAAACTTAGCAAAGAACAATTGCAAAAATGGGTTGGCGCATACGCGTTTACTGACGGTTCTATACGTTTTATTACACTAAAAGGAAAGCAATTATTCAGTCAACGAATTGACAGCAATACAAAGTTTAAAATTTATCCGATTGCGGAAGATCACTTTTTCTTTGATGAAAGTGATTCAGAATTACTCTTTACGGATGGACCTGAAAGAAAAGCAGTTTTTAGAAACAGAAAAGCCGCATTGAACGGTGTGGAAAGCGATGTAGAAATGCCAAAAAAGAAAAAAGAGATTCAACTTTCGCCAGAAATATTGCAAAAATATGTAGGAACCTATCAATTAATGCCGAATATGGAATTGGAAATTATTGTTGAGGACAATCGAATTTTTGGACAGCCCACCAATCAATCGAAAGCAGAATTGTTTGCGGAATCGGAAGATCATTTCTTTTTAAAGGTTGTTCCGGCAACAGTTACGTTTGAAATTGATCCTACAACCAAACTGCCTATCAGTTTAATACTTGATCAAGGTGGAAGAAAAATAACTGCGAAAAAAATTAAATAAACGTCTTTAACGTAAGAAACGTTACTAGACACAAAAATACGGCGAAGCTATCAAGATCCTAAAATGGAACTTTGATAGCTTCGCTTTGTATGTTACGTTGGAATAATTAATCTCAAAAAAGTAATACTAATTTTTCAACATTTTAATGACTTGCTTCTGTTGATTGCTTGTCACTTCAATAAAATAGACGCCTTTGTCAAAATCTGTCGCTGGAATTTTTAGTGTTCTTTTGCTTACAGCAGAAATATCTAAGAGTAATTTTCCTTCAATACTAAATATTTTTAGCGTATTTATAGCCTGTTTTGATTCGATATGAATAAAATCATCTACAGGATTTGGATACATCACAATCCCCAAATCTAAATTCACTTCTGGAGTTGCCAACACTAGAAATTCATCTAAACGTATCAAATCAATAGCTGTATCGCTAGAAAATGGACTGGCAGTGCTTGACATGCCTTTAAATCGTAACCGTATTTCACCTGAAAAGGCACTCAAATCTACAAGTGCCGTTCCCCAAGGATCGCTGCTCGCAGTTTGTTGTTCTCCTGAGATTACATGTACATCATCTGTCCAACTTCCATTATGAAAAACATCAACACGTAACGAACCAATATTGGCACCATACATGTGATAGTAAAACTTCAACGCAGGAGTTGTTAAACCAGAAACATCAATAAAAGGAGAATAAATGGTAGAAACTCCAGGAGCAATCGTAAAAGGACTACCTCCATTGATAATGGACGATTCTATATGAAAATAATGCGTTCCTTCATACGGTTGCGAAGGTCCTGTAGCAGCACTTGGAGTTCCTGTTCCACTATTTACAATGTCCCATCGGTACTCATGTGTATTATACGTGACAGTTTTCCAGCAATTTTCTATCATTCCTCTGGTAGTTCCTGAGTGCGATTCCACATTTTCTGTCCACGGTGCTGTAAAAGCACACACGGTTTGAAAATTGGATGCAACCAATGCACTATCATTTGTTCCAGGTATGGCGCCACAAACAGCTTGTACATACACATCATA
>CAZHSA010000419.1:0-3338 GCA_964535135.1 uncultured Kordia sp. | reverse complement strand
AAGGATTTGGTCTTTTATCAGAAGGCATGTCAAATATATTTTCATACGAAAATAAAGACTATTTACTTTTGCAAAAAGGCAGAACAATTTCGCTTAGACTCCTAAACTCCGATTTATCTTCAACAGAACTCTTTAGCTTTACAAGTACAGAAAATAGATTTTTAATGGAAAACTACAGTAGAATTCTTCCGTTTAAAGATTTTGTAATGATTTCTGATGATAATTTTACAGTTAAAGTTTTTGATTGGAATGGCAACTTAATCAAACTAATTGATACGGTAGATACACATACATCACCTCAGCAAAAAAAAATTATTATTGATGAAGTCTTTGTTAAAGATAATACGCAGTATGTGTTTTTACATAAAAATCCAAACCTTTATAAAATAGACGAATCAAAAAAAGACATTATTCGTGTCAAAAATAATGAACTCCCAAACATACACTTAAACACGTATACAGATTCTTTTGGTAACACACGTATTATTGCTTCAAACAAGGAAAGTATTTCTTTTAATTCTTTTAAAGACAATTTGCTAGCAACTGACTATCAATTAAATATGAATATTTCTTATGGTATAAAAGTAGCATCAAAGAACATACAAAAAGACTTTTGGCTAGCAACTAGTGGTGAACTTCATTATTTTAAGTTCCCAAGTACAACCGTAAAAAACTTTCTGTCCAACTATCAATTTAGAACTATAAAAGCATTAGATACTGAACATGTTTTAGCAAGCACAGAAAGGAATGGTTGGTTTAAAATAAATACAAGCACTCATGAAGTTTCTCCATATAAAATCACGCTAAATAATACGACTTTTAAAGGAGGATCACGAAATATTATGCTCGAAGACAGCATCCTATGGACCAATGGAGGCTATGGTATTATAGAAGTAAATACAAAAACAAGAGTTGCAAAAAGCTACAGGCATTACCCAGTTATATATCTTGAAAAACTAAATGATAGTACTATTGTTTATGGTACAAAAGGCTATAATTTAATGCAGTTTAATACGAAGACTAAGGCACATACTCCATTAGTACCTACCGATTCGCTATATATTTATGATATTGAAATCAAAAAACCTAGTAATTTAATTGTAGCTGCTACAGACAAAGGTTTGTTGACGTATAATGTATCAAACAATACAACCCAATTTTATAACAGTAAAACTGACTTAGAAGATCCTTTTATTTTGATGTTAGACTACCATAAAGACTACGGATATTTATTAGGTTCTCGTTCTGGAACTATTGTAGCTTTTAATCCAACGAATGAAAGTTTTACAACTATTTATAAGGATGAATTAAAAGCAGGAATTGCTACGATTCTATTTGACGATAATTTATGGTGGATCAATACGTTTAATGGCGTAGTCGCTTTTAATCCTGAAGATAAAACTACAACACGTTTTTCAGAAAAAGACGGATTTAGTCATTTTGAAGGCAATCGATATAGCGCATTAAAAACGGAAAAAGGACTGTTTTTTGGCATGATAAAAGGACTGAATTATTTTAATCCAAAAGAACTGAAAGTACAAAACGATTCTGCCAAATTAACACTCTTAAAAGTTAGACGTTATAATGAAACGGATAAGGTTTTTGAAGATGAATTTAATAGAAATACCTTTAACAACAATTACAACATTTCATTGCCTAGCGAAAATCGTGCGTTGGATATAGATTTCGGATTAAAAAACATAAACGCCGTCAATAAAGGATATAGCTTTAGATATAGACTGAACGATAAGGATTGGGTAGAATTAAGAGACAAAAGCAGTATTCAATTTCCAAACTTAGCAGCTGGAAACTACATTTTAGAAATTGAGGCTGAAGATTTTTCTGGGAACAAAATTGGAGAATCGTTATTTGTAAACATAAAAAGTAAAGCCTTCTTTTACAAAACTTGGTGGTTCTTCCTCCTAGTTTCTTTAGTTGCAATTTCTATTTTATTATGGATGTTAAATCAGACAAATAGCAAACGTCGTTTACAAGAACAATTTGCGTTAGATCTTATACAATCTCAAGAAGATGAACGGAAACGCATCGCCAGTGAGTTACATGATAGCGTTAGTCAGCAATTAACCTTAATTAAGAGAAAAGCACAAAGTCAATCACAATTAGAAATTTCAGAATTAACAAATAATACCTTAGAAGAAGTAAGACATATTTCTCGCGGACTTTTTCCTCCATTATTAAAACAATTAGGTTTTACAGAAAGTGTAGCACAACTTGCACTAGATATCGATGAAAATAATGATATTTTTGTAACGACTGATATTGAAAATATTGACGATCATTTAACTAATGAAAAAGCCTTGCATTTATACCGATTTATTCAGGAATGCATCAACAATATACTAAAACATGCGGAAGCCAAAGCATTTTCAATTACTATAGAAAAAGAAAAAGATGGTATTTTAGTGCAAATTCAAGATAACGGAAAAGGGTTTACTGTAACCGCGGCTAAAAGTAAAAATAGTTTAGGCTTAAAAACACTAGAAGAACGCATCAAAATAATTAATGGCGAATTATTTATTGATAGTAAGCCAGGGAAAGGTACGATTACCAAAGCCAAAATACACGTATAGAAGTAATGAATAGAGATATAAAAATAGTAGTTGCTGACGATCATCCAATGCTTTTAAAAGGGCTTACGGATACGCTTTTAAAACATAACTACAAAAATATAATAGCCGCCAATAATGGTGCAGAAGCTTTGGAGAAAATTAGTACGGAAGCGCCAGATATAGCGATACTAGACATAGAAATGCCTATTTTGACTGGTTTTGAAGTCATCAATAAATGCCTTGAAAAAAATAGTACAACCAAGTTTATTGTATTAACGTCTCATAAAGAAAGTCGTTTTATCTTTAAAGCCAAAACATTGAATATTTCTGGATATTTACTCAAAGACGAGCCATTTCAAGAAATTCAAAAGTGCATACATGCGGTTATGGAAGGTAAGCAGTACTACAGTTCAACATTTAAGGATGTATTTGACAAAGAGATTTCTCCAGAAATTCAGAAGATAAAATTATTATCGCCATCAGAGCGAACTATCATACGACTCATTGCCAACAATAAATCTTCAAAAGAAATTTCAGATAGCTTACTTATTTCTATAAGAACTGTTCAAAAACACAGATCTAATATTATCAATAAATTAGATTTAAGCTCAGATCAAGACGCACTTAACAATTGGGTGGCGACAAACAAGTTACTTCTCGCTTCTATATAAAACATTAGAAACAGCATTTTCTTTTCCGCAGTATAGCAGGAGTTTTTCGTTAAAAATTTTTGAAGCCTTGGAAAAAATTTAGAAAAATTCATGCGGT
>CAZHSA010000418.1:0-3363 GCA_964535135.1 uncultured Kordia sp. | reverse complement strand
CGCAGATGCGGTTATTATTCCGATACAGTGCGAGTATTTTGCTTTAGAAGGTTTGGGGAAATTGTTAAACACAATTAAAAGTGTTCAAAAAATACACAATCCTGCATTGGATATTGAAGGATTGTTACTCACCATGTACGATTCGCGCTTACGATTGTCGAATCAAGTAGTGGAAGAAGTACAAAAACATTTCAACGATATGGTATTTTCAACCATCATTCAAAGAAATGTGCGCTTGAGTGAAGCACCAAGTTATGGAGAAAGCATTATCAATTACGATGCAAGTAGTAAAGGAGCTACCAATTACTTGAGTTTAGCGCACGAAGTGATCAAAAAAAACAGTGGTAAATAAGATTTATGGCGAAGGCAACAAAAAAACAAGCATTAGGAAGAGGATTGTCAGCATTACTGAAAGATCCTGAAAATGATATTTCATCGGTTTCAGACAAAAATGCAGATCAAGTTGTAGGGAATATTGTAGAATTGTCTGTGGATACGATTGAAGTCAATCCGTTTCAACCGCGTACCAACTTCAACGAAGAGTCACTTCGCGAATTAGCGTCTTCCATCAAAGAATTAGGCGTTATACAACCTATTACGGTTCGTAAACTTGGTTTTGAAAAGTATCAATTAGTTTCGGGTGAACGCCGTTTTAGAGCGTCTAAACTCATCGGATTGCAAACCATTCCAGCCTATGTGCGTATTGCAAACGATCAAGAATCGTTGGAAATGGCGTTGGTGGAAAACATTCAACGTGCCGATTTAGATCCAATCGAAATTGCCTTATCGTATCAACGATTGATTGACGAAATTAGCTTAACGCAAGAACAAATGAGTCAGCGCGTAGGGAAAAAACGTTCTACGATTGCCAACTATTTACGTTTGTTAAAGTTAGATCCGATCATTCAAACAGGAATGCGCGATGGATTTTTAAGCATGGGACACGGACGTGCGTTGGTGAATATAGAAAATACCAACGACCAACTTGAAATCTATGAAAACATTGTTTCCAAATCTTTATCGGTTCGCGATACGGAAGCATTGGTAAAAAAATATAAAGAAGATAGAAATATTGATTCAAAAACGCCTGAAAAAGAAGACGTTCCAAAATATGTTCGCAAAGGAATTCGAGATTTCTCTGAGTATTTCGGACAAAACGTTGATGTGAAAGTGGGGAAAAACGGCAAAGGAAAAATAACCATTCCGTTCAATTCGGAGGCAGATTTTACACGAATCAAAAAATTACTAAAAGGTGGGAAATAAAATCATCATAGCACTATGTTTTGTGTGTTTTGTGTGTCAACTTTCGTGGGCGCAAGAAAAAAAAGAGGAAGAAAATGAAAAAGTTCCCCAAGAAGAAAAAGCTACTGAAGAAACAAAGAAAGAAGCATCTGTTTTAAAAGTAGAAAACGCTACTGTTGTCGAAGAAAAAAAGGTAATTGATCCGTTATCGCCTTCCAAAGCGGCTTTTTACTCCGCCATCTTACCAGGATTGGGACAAGCTTACAACAAAAAATACTGGAAAATTCCCATCGTATATGCGGCTATGGGAACTGGAATTTATTTTTATGTGACCAATAACAAAAATTACAACCGCTACCGACGTGCGTATAAAAGACGTTTAGCAGGATTTAACGATGACGAATTTCAAAATATTGTAGACAGTAACGATGCATTGATTGATGCACAAGAATTCTATCAGCGAAATCGCGATTTATCATTGTTGCTCACCGTAGTTGCCTATGTTTTAAATATTGTTGACGCTAATGTTGATGCGCATTTGCTACAATTTAACGTAAGTGACGATTTATCACTGCGTCCGCATATTGATCAAAATGATGTGGATTTTAATCGCAACTTAGGATTAACACTCAACTTTAGATTTTAACTTCTTTTACACATTCCAAAAATAAACACGTATGAATATTGCTTTGTTAGGATATGGTCGAATGGGAAAGGAGATTGAGAAAATTGCGCGTACGCGGGAACATACCATCATTCATAAAATTCAGGGAGACCTTCAAAATTATGATTTCACCAATGTAGATGTTGCGATAGATTTTAGCATTCCAACGGCAGCTTTTCAAAACATTACACATTGCATTCAACACCAAATTCCTGTCATTTCAGGAACTACCGGTTGGCTTGAAAAATATGACGAAGTTGTACACTTATGTGAAAAAGAAAACGGTGCTTTTATCTATGCGTCTAACTTTAGTTTAGGTGTTAACATTTTCTTTGAGATGAATGCCTATTTGGCGAAAATGATGTCGCAACTAGAAGATTACAAAGTGAGCGTAGAAGAAATTCATCACACCAAAAAACTAGATGCACCAAGTGGAACCGCCATTACATTGGCAGAAGGTATCATGCAACATACAACCTACAACGACTGGAAATTAGATACCGTTGAAAAGGATACAGAAATTCCTATCGTTGCCAAGCGCATTCCAGAAGTGCCAGGTACACATGAAATTACCTATGCATCTGCTATTGATAGTATTTCGATAAAACACGAAGCACACAACCGACAAGGATTTGCCTTAGGCGCTGTGGTAGCCGCCGAATGGATTCGAGGAAAAAAAGGCGTATTCAGCATGAAAGACGTGTTAAACATATAATAAATAGGGAGTATATTCCTTTCAGCCTTATATATTTGCAAATAACCAACAAAATTAGCTGTATTACAGCCACTTAAATACAAAACAAAATGACGTTCACGCAAGCATTTTTAATATTTTTTCTAATTGTTCAACTCGTTCATTTTTTAGGAACGTGGAAACTGTATGTAAAAGCAGGTAGAAAAGCTTGGGAAGCCTTAGTTCCTATCTACAATGCCTTTATTTTAATGCGTATTATCAACCGACCAAAAGAATGGTATTGGGTAATTTTACTCTTTATCCCAGTGGTGAATTTGATTGTATTTCCTGTACTTTGGGTAGAAACGATTCGCAGTTTTGGCCGTACTGATCGTGCAGAAACTATCTTAGTAGTGCTCACGCTCGGATTGTATATTTTTTATGTAAACTATATGTTAGACGTGGAATATGTGCATGAACGAAGCCTACAACCACGTTCTTCAGCAGGCGAGTGGGTTGCTTCAATCTTATTTGCAGTCGTGGCGGCAACGTTGGTACATACATATGTGATGCAGCCATTTGTGATTCCGACATCATCCTTAGAAAAAACCTTATTAGTGGGCGATTTCTTATTTGTGAGTAAAGTACATTACGGAGCACGAACGCCAATGACGCCAATTGCTTTGCCAATGGTACATGACGCCATTCCATTTACAGGATTAAAATCGTACGTAAAAGATCCACAAATACCGTATTGGAGATTTCCAGGTTTTGAAAGCATTGA
>CAZHSA010000417.1:0-3363 GCA_964535135.1 uncultured Kordia sp. | reverse complement strand
ATCAACAACAAAAAGTAAAATATTATCAAATAGTAGCTGTTTGCGATCAGCAACAAGACCAGTTAACCGTTTCCTTGGAAAATCTTCAAAAATCCATGGATCTTGCTGATGAAATTAATGACGAATCAAGTTTGGCAACATCATATTACATTAGAGGAATGCTTTCTATGAAAAATAATGATACGATTGAAGGGAGAAACTATTACAAAAAAGCGATTCAACTAGGAAAAAAATACAAGGATTCATCTGCTTTGGTCACAGCTTATGGTAGTTACGCAATTTCGTTTTATCATAGTTTAAAGAAAAACGACTCTACCTTATATTATCTAAAATTAGCCGAAAACTTTGTGAATTCTTCACAAAATAGAATAAATGTGGATACTAACTTTGCAACGTATTATGCAGCGGATCAAGATTATGAAAAAGCATTGATCACGTATGAGCGTATGATAGCACCTCATAAAAAGTTAAAAAGGTATCTAGGATTGAGTTCTTGTTTCTTGAATATGGGAGCAGTACAGGCTTTTTTAAAAAATAAAGAAAAATCGTTAGCAGCGATGGACAGTGCTATTGTGTATGCAAAACGTGCAAAAAGTAAAGATTATTTGTCACAGATATACCAATCTAGGCGAAATATAAATAGATATTTTAAAGATTATGAAGCAGCATTTAAAGATTTTCATTTGTATAAAATCTATTACGATTCTGTCAACGACTTGGAAGAAGCTAAACGTTTCAAAGAAATTGAACTGAATTACAAATTTGATAAAGAAAAAGAAATTGCTGCCATAAAACTTTCCAATGCACAATCGCAAAAAACACTATACTTCATTCTACTTTTTCTTACTATTATTGGAGCTGTAATTACTTTTATACTACTTCGTAAAAATAGTAGACAACGATTGCAGTTAACAAAAAATAAACTTGAACTCAAAGAAGTTGAAAAATTGAAAGCTGATTTAATGCTGGCCAATCGTGAAAAAGAATTGAAAAAGGTAGTTATTGAAAACTCCATCACCGAAGAAGTATTGAATAAAACCTTAGATGACATCAAAGAAATCATCACGTTTGAAAACGAAAACGAACGAAAAACTGCCCTAAAATCTTTATCGGCATCGTTACTTTCTGAAAAAACAGCCAAAAAATCAACGGCTAGTTTGCAAGAATATTTGGAAGAAGTAAATATTGATTTTAAAATATTACTCGATACCAAATTTCCAAAACTAAAACAACGCGAAAAAGAATTACTTTGTATGATAAAATTAGGTTTGGGCGGAACAGAAATCAGTAAATTATTCAACTCTTCATTGGCATCTATCAAATCATTGCGTTACCGAATTCGTAAAAAATTAGACATTGATCCAAACGAGGATATGATTGCATATATTGAAGGAAAAAACACCTCCAATTCAGCATCTTCTTAACACATATTTTTGTGATGACTTTACAGATTGATTTTATAGCGTTGTTCTTCATCTGAAAAACAAAACACTTCACCTGTAAAATACTGTTTTTCAGTAAAATAAAAAAAACGAGGTCTATTTGAGCCCGCGAAAAACTTGCTTCTATTTCCATATCTATCTTCTTTTGTTTTTAAATTAAATACGCAAAAATAAGAAGCTTGAAAAGGGGTGAAATACACCTTGTGTTTGGTCAAAAAAATACGCATAAATTTACGGTGTATTCATAAAATTTTCCACAGCACTCACTACCTACAAATTTCTTCTTTTTCGAATTTGGTCTTAACGTATTGTACTACCAGATGCAATACAACAATCGTACTACTAAATATGAAAATGATGAAAAAGCAATTACACTATTTATTATACATACTTTTGCTATGTATCACAACCCAAACAAGTTTCGGGCAAGAAACAGAAGGTGGTCAATTTTTTACTATAAATGATGTCATTTATAGCGTAACTAATTTTAACCCACAAGAAGTAGCAGTTTCAGAAGCAACTCCAACAGGTGATTTTATCATTCCAAGTTCTGTAACAAACCAAGGCCTTACCTTTAGTGTTGTTGAAATTTTTAGCGATGCTTTCGAAAATAGCTCAATCACAAGTGTTGAAATTCCAGCAACAATACAACAAATTGGATTTTCCGCTTTTGCTGATTTTTCAAATACATTAACGCAAGTAACAGCTTTAGGAACTACGCCGCCTACACTTCTTGGGGTTCCATTTCCAAATGCAGGTGTTATTGCATTAACAGTGCCAGTAGGAACAGAAGAAGCCTATGTAAACAATGGTTGGGTAGGTTTTGATACCGTGAATGGAACTCCAGTAACTTTTGACGTTGGTAATATTACCTACAGTATCAATTCATTTTCTGGAAATACAGTAGCAGTCATAAAAAGTTCCATAACAAATGCTAATGTAACCATTCCATTAGCAGTAGTATTTAACAATACCACATACCAGGTAACAGAAATAAGACCAAATACCTTTTCTGGCAATCAAATTACTGGTGTGAGCATACCCAATACAGTAACCAAAATAAGTCAAAGCGCCTTCGCTTTTAATCAACTGACAAGTATTGTATTACCTGATAATATTACCGCCATTGAGCGAAGTACATTTCTTTTTAATCAAATTACATCGGTGACCATACCTGCTTTAGTAACCGACATAGGTTCTTCTGCTTTTTTGGGTAACCCAATTACAACCATGGATGTTTTGGCAACCACGCCACCAACAGTTAACTCAAATTCGTTTTCTAATCCAGGGACAATTGACGTTACTGTGCCGGTAGGTACGGAAGCAGCCTATACAGCAGCAGGTTGGAATATATTTCGTTCCATCAATGGTCAAATTCAATTTACGGTAGGAACTACGTTTACAGTAAATGATTTTGATTATGAAGTTTCTTCAATATCGCCAAACGAAGCTAAAATTACAGGCGGCACCAATATCCCACAAGATTTAGTGATTGGCGCTACAGTAACGAGCCAAGGAACAACTTTTTCAGTAGTTCAAGTTGGTTTTAGAGCTTTTGAAAACAGCAACTTAATCAATGTGCAATTGCCAAATACCATGCGATTTATTGATGATTTTGCATTTGAGAACAATCAATTAACGAGTCTTAGCATTCCTACCAGTGTGACTCGTATTGACTTTAGAGCCTTTCGTCTCAACCAAATTGGAAGCGTAATCATTCCGAATTCGGTCACGATTCTTGGAAATGGCGTTTTTGAATTGAATGTATTAACTAGTGTAACCATTTCTGAAAATCTAACGTCTATTGGAAATAATACATTTAGAAACAATCAATTAGCCACCGTAACCATTCCTGCCAATATAAACTCATTGGGAAACAGTTGTTTTAGAGATAATCCGTTGACAGAAGTCATTGTGTTAA
>CAZHSA010000416.1:0-3371 GCA_964535135.1 uncultured Kordia sp. | reverse complement strand
GAATTCACGAATTTTCATTCTTAACTGATTGTGTGTTAAAAATACTTTTACGTTTAACATTTTGAGTTTTTTATGGTAGCTTTTGCGTCAATTGTTGTTGGTTAAATTGTTTACACTGATTATTAAATAAAAACGTAAACTGTCAAACTTATAAACTCTTAAACTTCTTTTTGCAGTTGGTGAAAAAAGTCAAAATATTAAATCATTCAATTTTTAATCATTGAATTAAGCGAAGCGAAGCAAAACAAAAAAGACCCGCAGCTAACGAGTCTTTTCTCCAAAGTTTAGTTGAGAAGCGTTTCAAACTTCATCCTTTTGTAATTAATAACACTTAAAGCTTTCGAATAGTTCAACAAAAAGCTAATGGTTTCCTTCTTTGGAAGCATTTTCGAGGTTTCTGATGAACTTGAAATGTAATTTTTTGGCATACGATGTGGTTTATATTTAAGACAACAACGTATGATTTTCAATTTTATTGTGCTAGTTTGTTAAAACTATGTTATGTTTATCTATGACTTTTCTCAGATTGATCAATGCATAACGCATTCTTCCCAAGGCTGTATTAATGCTCACGCCTGTTTTCTCTGAGATTTCCTTAAAACTAAGGTCTTGATACATACGCATCAACAACACTTCTTTTTGGTCGGCAGGCAGTTCATCTACCAAGCGACGCACATCATGTTCTACCTGAGTTTTAATAATTCTGTTCTCTGCGTTTAAGTTGGTATCGCTCAATACGGAAAAAATATTAAAATCGCCTTTGTTATCATACTTAGGCATTCTATTATTCTTTCTAAAGTGATCAATCACTAAATTATGAGAAATACGCATTACCCAAGGCAAAAATTTTCCTTCTTCATTGTAGTTTCCTTTTTTCAATGTTTTAATCACTTTGATAAAGGTATCTTGGAAAATATCTTCCGTAATATCTCTATCCAACACTTTCGAATATATAAAACTATATATCCGTTGTTTGTGACGCTCAATCAATACGCCTAAAGCGCATTCATCGCCATTGATGTAATTAGATACCAATACTGAATCTTGCAGGATCTGTTCCATAGCATTACTTTTTTACATTATAATTATCGAGGCTGATAATTTGTCCGAGTTTTTAAAAAAGTATTTTTATGCTATACGCAGTTTTGTTTGTAGAATTTGATTAATGATGCTCAAATATAACAACATTCGTTAAAAAAATGCAAATAAAATCCAATATTTTAACATTTTCTATGAATTTACTGCGCTAAAGCGATCAATTTCAAATCATTATTTATAATAAAAACAAACAATTCTAAAATACGCATTCATTGAAAATGATTTTATTTCGACGGCTAAAAGCAGTATCTTTGCAATTATTTTTTTCTCAATGACACAAGATCTCGCTACTGTAAATCCAAAAGAAAACATCATCATCAAAGGTGCCAAATTGCACAACCTAAAAAATATTGATGTGGTTATCCCACGAAATAAATTGGTTGTGATTACAGGACTTTCCGGTTCTGGAAAATCAAGTTTGGCTTTTGACACCTTGTATGCCGAAGGACAACGACGCTATGTGGAAAGTCTGTCTTCGTACGCACGACAGTTTTTGGGACGTTTGCACAAACCAAAAGTAGATTATATCAAAGGAATTGCGCCTGCGATTGCCATCGAGCAAAAAGTAAACTCTACCAATCCGCGTTCTTCTGTGGGAACAACTACAGAGATTTACGATTATTTAAAGTTATTATTTGCGCGTATTGGAATTACCTACTCTCCTATTTCGGGTAAAGAAGTAAAAAAACATACGGTTACAGATGTTATCAACTATGTAAAAACGTTTGAAGAACGTAGCAAGTTGTTATTGTTGGCGCCTGTGACAGTTCCTGAAGATCGAAGTGCGTTTCATACCATAAAAGTATTGGCGCAACAAGGGTATGCCCGCATCAAGAAAAATGACGAAATCATTCGTATTGATGAAATTAATGAAGACTTTACCGAAGATTTCTCTTTAGTGATTGATCGTATTGTGGTTGCTCATGATGAAGATTTTTACAATCGTTTAGCCGATGCTGTGCAAACCGCTTTTTTTGAAGGAAAAGGCGAATGCTATATTGAAACTGTCAACGATAAAAACACGCAACATTTTAGCAATAAATTTGAGCTCGATGGTATTAAATTTCTTGAACCAAATGTCCATTTATTCAGCTTTAACAATCCGTATGGCGCTTGTCCAAAATGTGAAGGTTATGGCGATGTCATCGGAATTGATCAAGATTTAGTGGTTCCAAATACAGGACTTTCAGTATATGACAACGCTATTTTTCCGTGGCGAGGCGAAAGTATGAGTTGGTACAGAGATCAATTGGTCAATAATGCCTACAAATTCGATTTTCCGATTCACAAACCTTGGTTTGAATTAACAGACGCACAGAAAAAGCTTGTTTGGGACGGAAATGAATACTTTGAAGGATTGCATCAGTTTTTTGCCTTTCTAGAAGAAAAAAGTTATAAAATTCAAAATCGTGTGATGCTTTCTCGCTATCGAGGAAAAACCAAATGTGCACTTTGTGATGGGAAACGGTTGCGTAAAGAAGCCAATTATGTGAAGATTGGCGGAAAAACAATTACCGATTTGGTCGTATTGCCTTTAAAGGAACTAGTCGTATTTTTTGAGGAATTACAACTCAGCAACCACGATGAACAAATTGCCAAACGATTGTTGAAAGAAATTAAAAACCGTTTGCAGTTTTTAACCAATGTCGGATTGGATTATTTGACGTTGAATCGTAAATCGAATTCGCTTTCGGGAGGAGAATCGCAACGCATCAACTTGGCGACTTCATTAGGAAGTAGTTTGGTTGGTTCTATGTATATTTTGGATGAACCAAGTATTGGACTGCATCCAAAAGACAGCGAACGTTTGATACAAGTACTATTATCACTACGCGATTTAGGAAATACAGTCATTGTTGTTGAACATGACGAAGACATTATGCAAGCGGCAGATGAAATCATAGATATTGGTCCCGAAGCAGGAACACATGGTGGAAACGTTGTTGCTTTTGGCGATTACAAAACCATCCTAAAAGCTGATTCGCTCACTGCAAAATACCTCAACAAGTCTATGGAAATTGAAGTTCCGCAACAACGCAGAACTTCCAATCAATTCATCAAAATAGTTGGTGCACGCGAAAACAATCTTAAAAATATTGATGTTACCTTTCCGCTAAACATGCTTACGGTAGTAACTGGTGTTTCTGGTAGTGGAAAAAGTTCGTTGGTTAAAAAGATTGTCTATCCTTCCATGCTCAAAGAAACTGGTGGTTATGGAGAAAAACCAGGTCAATTCACAAAATTAGAAGGAAAATATAGCAACGTAAAGCATA
>CAZHSA010000415.1:0-3371 GCA_964535135.1 uncultured Kordia sp. | reverse complement strand
ATCTTGTAAAAACACCAACGGAATTTTCTTTTGGTTACAATTCGCAATAAATCGTGTGGCTTTATCGGCAGAATCTGAATAAATAACACCGCCAAACTGCATTTCACCTTTCTTAGTCTTTACTAACTTTCGTTGATTTGCTACAATACCAACAGCCCAACCATCAATTCTGGCATATGCGGTAATAATACTTTGACCGTAGCTTTCTTTATATTCATCAAACTCAGAATTATCAACAATTCGCTTTATGATTTCTTTCATATCATACTGTTCATGACGCGCTTTTGGAAGAATACCAAAAATATCTTCTGGATTTTCGTTTGGCTTTACGGCTTTCTCACGGTTATAACCTGTCGGCGTATAATCACCAATCTTACTTACAATATTTTGAATCGTCGTCAAAGCATCTTTATCATCTTTCGATTTATAATCGGTCACACCCGAAATTTCACAGTGTGTTGTAGCGCCACCTAAAGTTTCATTATCAATAGTTTCGCCAATGGCAGCTTTTACCAGATAACTTCCCGCAAGGAAAATACTTCCTGTTTTATCCACAATCAAAGCTTCATCACTCATAATTGGTAAATACGCACCACCTGCCACACAACTTCCCATTACGGCAGCAATTTGGGTAATTCCCATACTGCTCATCACGGCGTTATTTCTAAAAATACGTCCAAAATGTTCCTTGTCAGGGAAAATTTCATCCTGCATTGGCAAATACACACCAGCGCTATCTACCAAATAAATAATTGGCAATCTATTTTCAATCGAAATCTCTTGGGCGCGTAAATTTTTCTTTGCGGTAATCGGAAACCAAGCACCAGCTTTTACGGTTGCGTCATTGGCAACCACAATACATTGCTTTCCTTTCACATATCCAATCTTCACAACCACACCGCCAGAAGGGCAACCACCATGTTCTTGATACATGTCATCTCCAACAAAAGCTCCAATTTCAATCGAAGGTTTTTTAGCATCTAATAAAAAATCAATACGCTCGCGCGCCGTCATTTTTCCTTTACTATGATGTTTATCAATACGTTTCTGTCCGCCACCTAAGGCTACTTTGGCTAAGCGTTGACGTAGTTCTGATGCTAAAAGTTTGTTGTGATCTTCGTTCTTATTGAAGTTAATGTCCATGGTTATTTAATTTTCAGTTGCTAAAATACGAAACTAATGTCGCTATTGAAAGGCGCAAAGTTTGAAAGTTTTCTTAAAATAGCGTTTAAAATATTACACGGAAATAGTTTCCTTGGAAAATAAAAATATTTTGTATACATTTGTACTGTAATTAAAAACTAATCAACATGAAAACTCAAAAAATAATTTATTACGTACTTACAGGTTTATTTACAGCCTTAATGTTATTTTCAGTAAGCATGTACTTTTTTAAGTACCCAGATATGGTAGCAGGATTTAAAACGTTTGGATATCCAACTTATATCATTTATCCGTTAGCGATTGCCAAACTTTTAGGATTAGCAACTATATGGCAAACGAAGTTTACAACAATCAAAGAATGGGCGTACGCAGGATTCTTTTTCAATGCAGTACTTGCTTTTTTTGCACATTATATGATTGGCGATGGAGAACAAACAGGCGCAATTATAGCAGTTGTACTTCTACTAAGTTCTTATTACTTCGGAAAAAAAACAGGAAACATTTAACACACACAAATCAACAGATTAACGAATCAACAAATAACAAATCAACAAAAAAACATAAAACACTATGAAAACAATTGTAGCCTTTGCAGGAAGCGACAGCAAAACATCTATCAACAAAGAATTAGCCGCTTTTGCAGCAAACTTAGTAGAAGATGCAGAAGTCAACGTTTTAGACTTGAACGATTACGAATTGCCTTTATATGGAATTGACAAAGAACAGGAAATCGGAATTCCAGAAAATGCACATGCATTCTTAAAAACGATTCAAGCTGCAGACGGAATTGTATTATCACTTGCAGAACACAATGGTGCGTATGCAACTGTATTTAAAAATATATTTGACTGGATGTCTCGAATTGATGGAAAATTGTGGGGAAATGTTCCTATGTTACTCATGGCAACATCACCAGGTGGTCGCGGTGGACAAACTGTTTTAGATATTGCTAAAGGAAGATTCCCATACATGGGAGGAAACATTGTAGCCGATTTTTCATTAGGAAGCTTCCATGACAAATTCCAAGATGGCGCATTGACCGATGAAACTTCATTAAATGCATTAAAAGATGAAGTAGCAAAACTCAAAAAAGCGATTCACCAAGACTAGATTTGTTTTTGTAACTTTATACATACTAAAAACGAACCTCTGTAAACCAATCAATCATGGAAGAAAAAGAAATCATCAAAGAATACAGCAACGAAGACATTACAGTGGTTTGGAAACCCAAAACATGCACACATTCCAAAAACTGTTGGAAAGGATTACTCCAAGTATTCAATCCGCAAAACAGACCTTGGATCAACATGGACGGCGCTTCAACTGAACGTATCAAAAAGCAAATAGCAGCCTGTCCGTCAGGTGCGTTATCTTACAGAAGTAATAAAGAAGGCGATCAAGAAGCGTTACAACTAGAAACCAAAGTGGAAGCTCTGGAAAATGGTCCATTATTAGTATACGGAACGTTAAATATTACCAACTCTGACGGTACTAAAGAAAAGCGAAACAAAACCACCGCTTTTTGCAGATGTGGAGCTTCGCAAAACAAACCATTTTGTGACGGAGCGCACACAGAAGCAGGTTTTGAAGGATAGAGGTAATAAAAACACTTTTTAAGATCCACCAATCAACGAATCAACAAAAAACAAATACCAAAGCATGGGCGATATTTCGGAAGACATACAATCAACATTTCCATCAGAAAAAGTCAAAGCCTTAATCAATATAAAATATACGGCAAATTGGATCAATAGCAAGGAGAACGAATTTTTCAAACCGTTTGGAATTTCTCCACAGCAATTCAACATTCTCAGAATCCTAAAAGGAGCAGGAGAAGCGATCAAAGTACAACAAATCAAAGATCGCATGATTGAAAGAGCTCCCAATGCCACAAGATTGATGGATAAGCTATGCGCAAAAGATCTTATTGAGCGCATTCCTTGTCCAACAGACCGAAGAGTGGTACACATTGCCATCAAAGACAATGGAATACAGCTTTTGGAAACCATCGCGGAAAGCCTGCCAAAAAATAATTGGTTAGGAAAACTTACCCAAGAAGAAGCTGCACAACTAAGCGACCTATTGGATAAAATCCGCTAAAAAAAATTTAATTAAATATTTTCCATGGAAAATAAATTAAAAGAAAGTAATTATTATGAACACACTAAGAAGCATAGCATACAAAGGTAAAAGTGACTATGTAAATA
>CAZHSA010000414.1:0-3379 GCA_964535135.1 uncultured Kordia sp. | reverse complement strand
GGAACTTTAAACCAACTAACTTAGTTATCTACAAATGAAGAAAATTGTATGCATACTCTTATTGATCTGTGCCGTCGGTCACGCTCAAATTGAAAAAACGATTCAAAAAGATGTGATCAAACTCACTGAAATCATCAACACAAAAAATGCCCAAGCTTTTTATGATTTTTTGGCGGATGCAAAAGATTTAAAAAAATTATTTGCTGCCAGTGATGAAACTAACTATGATAAAATTAAGTTTCGATACGGACAACATTTACAGGCAACGCCGCAACAACTCTTTGCTGAATTCGATAAAAAATTACGCAAATATAAAAAGCGTCCCAAACTAGCTCCTTGTGTTGTTTTGTATAAAAAAGCAACTATGGATAAAGAGAAAAAGACTTTTATCAATATTTTCTATAAAGATGCAGATGGTTCGTTGTATAGCATGGAATTGAAAACGAAAAAAATTGGCAATGAAATTTTCTATGCATATAAAGAGGAAATCGAAAAAATGCAACAGAAAAACATTGATAATTTCAACAAAAACATAAAACCTCTACTCACAAATAATACAAGTGAATATACCATCATAAACTTTCAAAAAGAAGTTGCAACAACAAAAGATAAAACCTATCCGTATGCAACTGTGGATGAAAAACCCATCATTGAAAATAAGGCAGCATTAGCTGATCTTATTAAAAAAGTACAAACGGAAGTTATGGAACTTGTTGATCCTACTAAAGAAAATAAAGGTCGAAATAGATGCATGGCACGGTTGATAGTTACAAAAGATAAACAACTAAAAGATATTAAAGTTAGAGCTGCAACCAAAAGTTTAGAGAAGCTTTTTTTAACAGTACTTCAAAAACAAAAAGTGACTCAGGCAGGTAAAAAAGACGGAATTCCAGTAGACACGAATGTTTCACTTACATTTATGTTTACCATAAATTAAAAGATCATTACATATACTTTTGACGATGAAGCTGTAACAAATACATGATATTAGAAACTAATTAGATATCATCAAAAGAAAAACTAATATGAACGACGATAAAAATACAACACCCGACAATACAGAAGATACAGCAGAAGTGCACAAAGCAAAAATTGTTAGAGATACAAAGGCAGAAGAACTAAGAGACGAAGTAAAAGAGTCTTTGCATAACGCCAAGGAAAAGGCTAGCGAGTTTGCAGAGAAAGCAAAAGAGAAGGCAAACGACTTTGCAGAAGATGCAAAAGAAGCCTTTGGTGGCGCCAAAGAGAAAGCCGCAGAGTTTGCTGAGGAAGCCAAAGAAAAATTTGCCGAATTCTCTGAAAAAGCACAAGAAAAAGCCGCTGACTTTGCCGAAGATGCAAAAGAAGTTTTTGGCGAAACCAAAGAGAAAGCTACAGAATTTGCAGAAGAAGCCAAAGAAAAGTTTGCTGAATTCTCTGAAAAAGCACAGGAAAAAACGGCTGACTTTGCCGAAGATGCAAAAGAAAAATATGATGAATATAAAGAAGTAGCGAAGGATAAATTTGCAGAAATAAGTGAAGAAGCAAAAGAAGTTTTTGAGGACGTAAAAGAAAAATTAAGCGAGTTTACAGAAGAAGCCAGTGAACGCTTGGAAGAATTCTCCGAAGAAGCCAAAGAAACCTTAGAAGAAGCTTCTAAAAAAACAAAAAGCTTCTTTCAAAAACTCTTTGGAAGCAAAAAATAGATTTGTTAACATAAATGTTACGTACAAAAGCTAGAAATATTTCTAGCTTTTTTTATCTTTATTGTAATATCACGTTACAATATACGCTATGGGCATTACAAAAAATCACATCTTCAACGACTACCAAAACGAAACTGCTTCCATTACGAAAGTTCTTGGGCATCCTGCACGAATTGCCATCATACAACATATTAGCCAAAATGAATATTGTAACTGTAATGATTTGGTAAAAGCAACAGGACTCGCGCAACCTACAGTGTCACAACACCTTTCTGAGATTAAAAAAATTAACGTGCTCAAGGAGAAATATAAAGGAAAAAACACCTTTTATGCCATTGACTTAGAAGTACTGAATCAATACCGCCGAAAAATCAATGACTTCTTTGTAAAAGTGCAAGTAAACTGTCAAAAACAATAACAAACCGTTGATTAATACGAATGTTAAATTACATTTATTTAACGTTAAGAATAGCTACAAAAGCTTCTCTTCTTTTACTTTTATGACAATTAACTGTTAATTTTTAGGTAGTTACAGTTGTCATTACACAAACTCTACTATAAAATTAGCTGTATTGCTAATCATAACAACCTACCATACATTATGAAAAATATACTTGTACTTTGTACTGGGAATTCATGTCGCAGTCAAATGGCAGATGGATATTTAACACATTTTGCCAAAGAGAAAGCTACTATTTTCAGTGCCGGAATTGAAACGCACGGCGTGAATCCGAAAGCCATTGCCATTATGAAACTAGACGGAATTGACATTGCTAACAATACGTCTAACCATGTTTCTGAATACGAAGCGATTCCGTTCGATTTTATAATTACAGTCTGCGATCATGCGCAAGAAAATTGTCCGTTTATTCCAAGTAAAAACGCGAAACGAATTCATCAAAATTATTCAGATCCTTCAAAAGTAAAAGGCTCGGAAACCCATATTTTCAATGCTTTCAAAAAAACACGTGAACAAATTAAAGCATTTTGCGAAGCGTTTGTGGCAGAAGAGTTAAATTAGTTGCTAGTTGCTAGTCTTTTAGCACTAACTTTCGTTGAAAACCAAAACTACGAGAAGCAAAGCGACATCATAGCCTGTTCATTGTAGAACGTATCTGCTTTTTGAAGTAACAGATTGCCACGTATTTTTGAAAAATTCTCGCAAAAACGTATCAAAGAAGTTATAAACTATCATACTTAAAAACGTCACTTCGATTTCTATCATAAAAACAAACGATTTTGATTAAAAGATTGAACTAGCTAGTTTCTTCTATTTTTTTACCACGAATACACGAATTGTTTTTTTGTTACTGTACGTCACTTCGAGTGATTTTTCGCAATGAAATGAAGCAAAATTGTATCGAGAAGTACTTTGAAATTTCGGTTTACAAAAAGCAAAGCGACGTCATAGTCTGTTCATTGTTGAACGTATCTGCTTTTTGAAGTAACAGATTGCCGCGTATTTTTTCAAAATTATCACAAAGACGTAACAAAAGAGGTTACATAAAAACTAAAATCGTTCATCGTACATCAACAATCACATACGAAAACGCCGCTTTTACACAGTAAAACCACGAAACTCGTCAACTTCTCACATCGTTTCAACTAAAAAGCTTCTTTTCCTGCGAAAATTAAAATATTTTTGATTGGAATTAGTTTAGTTGTAGATGAAGTCACTCTTTCTATTTTTTTGT
>CAZHSA010000413.1:0-3380 GCA_964535135.1 uncultured Kordia sp. | reverse complement strand
TAGACCTCAACTTTACTCCAAAAGGAAACTACAACACCATCAAACAATCCATTACGGCAGATCGTGCCTATTTTGCAAAACTATTACAACAAAACAAACAAAAAGCCATCGACTCAGCTGCTAGCTATTTGTATCATAAAATTCTAAACGAAATTGTACCACATTGGTACGGAACACCGTGGGAATTTAACGGACATACCAACATTCCAAATGATGGTGAAATTGCCTGTGGATATTTTGTATCCACAACCTTACAACATGTTGGTTTCAAACTCAATCGCTACAAAATGGCACAACAAGGAGGTTTGAACGAAGCCATAACACTTCAACCCAAAAGCGACTTAAAAACATACCGAAATATTTCTCAAAAAGAGCTCAAAACAAAAATTAACAGCGTATACAACGACGGATTGTATTTTGTAGGATTGAGCAATCATGTTGGCTATGTTGTCATTAAAAATAAAGAACTATACTTTCTACACTCCAGTTACTGCGATAATGTTGTCGTCATTGAAAAAGCAGCAACTTCACCGTGTTTTCAAAGTGATATTTATGTATTTGCCGAAATCACAAGCAATCCACAACTCATTCAAAAGTGGATTCAAAATACTGCAATTCCTATATATCAATAATGTAGCGCGTTTGTGCCATAAAATCATCCTGAGAAAAACGTTAAAAAAGTCTTAATACAGTGTGGGAAGCGCATTCATAACGTATCTTTAAATTTTTAACTAATCAACCTAATACTTAAAGTAAGCAATGAAAAAATCGTATTTGCTGCTGTTACTCCTTTTCTGTAGCCTTTCTGCCTTTGCGCAGGATTATTTTCCTAAAAATGACGGCGTTAAAACAGAAAGTCACACCATAACAGCATTTACCAATGCCAAAATTTATGTCACGCCCACACAGGTGATTGACAATGGAACACTCATCATTCAAGATGGAAAAGTCGTTCAAACAGGAGCTAATATTACTATTCCCAGCAATGCTACTGTCGTAGATTTATCTGGAAAAAGTGTATATCCTTCGTTTATTGATCCTTTTTCTGATTTTGGATTGAAGAAACCAAAACGATCAGGAAGCTGGAGAGATGCTCCACAATATGATGCTGGTCGTACAGGATACTATTGGAACGATCATATTCGTCCTGACACAAATCCTATGGATAAGTTTGCCTTTGACGCAAAGAAAGCAACAAGTTTGTTAAAAGCTGGTTTCGGAACTGTAAATACCCATTTACAAGACGGAATTGTTCGCGGAAACGGAATCTTAGTAGCGTTAAACTCAAAAGCAGATAACAGTACTCGAATTTTAGACGATCGTTCTGCTCAATATTTATCGTATCGAAAAAGTAATGCATCCAGACAAAGCTATCCAACATCTTTGATGGGAAGCATGGCGTTGATTCGTCAAATGTATCACGATGCAGATTGGTATGCGAAAGGCAATGCAAAACGTACAGATTTAGCGTTAGAAGCGTTATTAAAAAATAAAAACTTAATCCAAATATTTCATTCTGGAAACAAACACAATAGCATCAAAACAGACGCTATTGGTGACGAATTCGGAATTCAATATGTGTTAGTTGGTGACGGAACAGAGTATGAAAACATCAGCGCAATGAAAGCGACAAATGCTTCGTTTATCATTCCGATCAACTTTCCAAAAGCATACGACGTATCTGATCCGTATGCAGCTAGTGTGGTAGAATTGGAAGCGATGAAACATTGGAACCAAGCGCCTTCTAACCCGAAAGCATTAGCAGATCAAGGTATTATGTTTAGCTTCACGATGCACGATACCAAGTCTGGCGCAGAATTTAAAGCAAATTTGCACAAAGCCATCAAATATGGTTTAGACAAAACCAAAGCATTGGAAGCATTGACTACAATTCCTGCGAAAATTTTACAGCAAGAAGACAAAGTTGGAACACTTCAAAACGGACGCCAAGCCAATTTTTTAATTACTTCAGGTGATATTTTTGACAAGAAAACCGTGATTTACGAAAATTGGGTACAAGGAAATCAAAATGTATTCAAAGACAAATCACATAAAGACATACGCGGAAAATATACGTTTAATGTTGCAGGAAACGCATACGACGTAAATATTGCAGGTTCGCCAGAAAAATTAAAAGCAACCGTCATGAAAGATTCGATGAAGTTAGGTTCAAAGATTTCTTTTAAAGATGATTGGTTGCAATTACAATTTACTACGGCCGATACCTCAAAAACAGAATATATCCGCTTAACAGCGCCTGTACGAAACGCAACTTTTTTCTCTGGAAAAGCGTTGCTAGCTAATGGTGCCGAATCTACTTTTAATGCAACACAAAATGAAGCTAAAAAAGTAGCCGATAAAAAAGACGGAAAGAAAGACACCAAAATGGAAGCGCCAAAAATGCTGCCTATCTCCTATCCAAATGGCGCGTATGGTTCTGCAAGTTTACCACAACAAGAAACCGTTTTATTTAAAAATGCTACGGTTTGGACGAATGAAGCAGACGGAATTCTTGAAAATACAGATGTTTTAGTAAAAGACGGAAAAATTTCGCGCATTGGAAAAAATCTCAACGCACGTGGCGCAAAAGTGATTGATGCAACAGGAAAACATTTAACTGCTGGAATTATTGACGAACATTCACACATTGCTGGATTTACCATTAACGAAGCAGGACACAATTCTACTGCCGAAGTAAATATGGAAGATGTAGTAAACCCAGAAGATATTGATATTTACAGAAACTTGGCTGGTGGTGTCACTACGATTCAATTGTTACACGGTTCGGCAAACCCGATTGGCGGTCGCTCTGCGATTTTAAGCTTGCGTTGGGGACGGTCGGCTGATGAAATGCTCTTTAAAGATGCTGACGGATTTATCAAATTTGCCTTGGGTGAAAATGTAAAACAAAGTAATTGGGGCGATACAGAAACAACTCGTTTCCCGCAAACACGTATGGGAGTTGAACAAGTGTTTACCGATTATTTTCAACGTGCCCGAGAATACGAAGCAAAGAAAAAAACTGGAGCGTATCGTTACGACATTGAAATGGAAACGATTCTGGAAATTTTGAATAAAAAGCGCTTTGTGTCTTGTCACTCGTACGTACAAAGTGAAATTAACATGTTGATGAAAGTTGCGGATAAATTCGGGTTCAACATCAACACATTCACACATATTTTAGAAGGATATAAAGTTGCTGACAAAATGAAAGAACATGGTGTTGGTGGTTCTACCTTTTCAGATTGGTGGGCATACAAATACGAAGTAAATGATGCCATTCCGTATAACGGAGCTATTATGCACAATCAAGGTGTTTTGGTAGCGTTTAATTCGGATGATGGTGAAATGTCTCGTAGATTGAACCAAGAAGCGGCAAA
>CAZHSA010000412.1:0-3382 GCA_964535135.1 uncultured Kordia sp. | reverse complement strand
CATCTTCTGCATACGTTCCTTCGTATTCTTCATAAATTACTTCTTCTTGGTTGTACGCGTATTTCAATACAGGCGGATCTTGTAAATAATCAAACATCCACACAATTGGGTGAAATTCTACCATGTAAAAAATGCCGCCATCTTTTAAGCGTGATGCAATAATTTCTGCCCATTTTGTCAAATCAGGCAACCAACCAATAACGCCGTAACTTGTAAATACTACATCAAAGGTTTCTGTTACATGCGCATTTACATCATACACATTACAGCAGTGAAAAGTGGCGTCTAAGCTCAATTCTTCATTCAGCGATTTCGCTAATTTAATGCCTTCGTCTGATAAATCAATTCCTGTTGCTTTTGCGCCCATTCGTGCAAAACTCAACGTATCTTGCCCAAAATGACATTGCAAATGCAAGAGTGATTTTCCAGCAAGGTTTGGCAAGCTATGCAGCTCATACTTCATGAGAGATGACTTTCCTTCTTTAAAAGCTTTCATTCCATACATATCGCTTTTAGAATGAATCGCTACTTTCTTATTCCATGTTTCCCGATTGGTATTAAAATATTTATCGCTCATTTTATCGGATTTTTATAACTTTTTATCGTATTATTGTTTAGGAATTTGTTTTAATTACACAATTGTAATCAAAAAATTCTAAATCGCACCAAAATCATTTTACTTAAACCTAATTATATGAAAAAAACTACTTTTTCACTAAAAAGTACTTTCCTTTTATGCGTTTTGATGAGCTTTTCAAGTTATGCTCAGAATGTAGATGTAATCATTACGGTCGACTGGCCAGCCTGGTCGTCAGAAAACAGAGTTGAATTATATAGTCCAAGCGGTACGCTTTTACAAACTGTTGATAACGGTTATAATGGAAGTGGAAATGCACCGTACAACGAAACTACAATGGCAGTAAGCTATCCAATAGATGATAATATTCCCGCTGGAACTGGGTATTATGTAACCGTGTATGACTTTTATGGTGATGATTGGAATAATGGCGGTAGTTTGACTATTACTGCTGACGGACAAACTGCATTCTCTTTCAATGGAGATTTTACCAATAATGTTGGATCAGGTAATCCTGTTGAAATATCACAAACATTTTATTTTGCTATAGAAGAAGCACCAGCTCCACCACCACCTTTTCCGGGAATTTCTCAGTTTGACACGAGTGGAAACGAATATATTGAGTACATTCCTGGCAACATGCCTATCATTATAGCTGCACCACATGGTGGTGTAAAACAGTCAGGACAAACAATCGGTGGAACTTTTTATCCAGATAATGACAGTGCGTTACCAGACAGAGGTTGTGGAACCAATGAAAGAGATGACAATACTGATATTTTGATTCGTGAAATACAGCAATCCGTATACGATCAAACAGGTTGCTATCCGTATATCATTATCAACAACTTACACCGAAGTAAATTAGATCCAAACAGAGAACAAAATGAAGCTACTTGTGGTGATTCAGATTCGTTTTTCTACTGGACAGCTTTTCATAATTTTATTGATCAAGCAAGTACTGATGTAATGAGTAAATGGGGAAAAGGATTATTTATTGATTTACACGGACAAAGCCATACTGTTCCTAGAATTGAAGCTGGATATAACATTTCTGCTTCCGATTTGAATAATACAACAACTAATTACTTGAATTCAGTATCAAACTCTACTATTACAAATTTAGTGAGTGATAATTTAGGAAACTTAACACAAGAAGAACTGGTTCGTGGTCCTAATAGTTTGGGTGGACTTTTTAAAGATACTGGTGGCGCGTTTTACAATGCACAAGGCTACTCTGGTTGTGGTGTAACTTCTGGATATCGAACAGTTCCAAGTGATTTTGACAGCGGCGCATCGAATAGTTGTGATGACACACGTCCATTTAATAATGCTTATTTTGATGGCGATTTTTACAATAACAGACGTCACGGTTCTGGACCAGCTGCAAGTGACGGACAAGGCGGCGGCGGAACGATTGACGGAATTATGACCGAAGTGAATAGACGTGTGCGCGATTTGGGAACTTACAACGGAAATGTATACGATACACGACCACAAACGTTAGTTCCTTTTGCAGACGATTATGCTACTGTGATTAAAAACTATATTGACTTACATTATAACGATTTTGCAGATTTCGTGTACACAAATAATACGTATGCGATGGACGATTCAGATCCGACACCAACACGTACTACTGGAGTAACAGGTGTGTTTACTGCGGAGCCTTCAGGATTGGTGATCAATGCTACTACAGGTGAAATTGATTTATCAGCCTCTGCGATGGGAACATATACCATTACACACACCGTTGGTGCTTGTGATTTATATTCAGCATCGGTAAGTATGACTATTACAAATACGTTAAGTACGACAGCTGTTGAAGCGGCTACATTTGCTATGTATCCAAATCCAACAACAGGAAAATTACAGATTGAATCGACCAAAGAGATTGCTGCAGTACGTGTATACAACTTAGTAGGACAGCAAGTAAAAGTTGTTACGATGCAAACAAATCAAAAATCAATTGACATTAGTGAACTAAAAACAGGAAGCTATTTTGTGAATCTACAAGATGCTTCAGGAAACACATATACAAAACTTATTGTGAAGAAGTAATTCTGAACAAAGTAATAGTGCTAAATCTAAGAAAGCCTTGCAATTGCAAGGCTTTCTTTTTATTTAAACAATTTTAATACTCAAACATCTGATTAAAAAACAATTAAATACGCTGAACGAATTTATATTATATTTTTTACTTCCAATGTAAGCTTACAATAAAAGAGTAGCTATGATCAAAAAATAACGAGACTGTCTAAAAAGTGCTAAAACACGTAATTCCGGACTTGATCCAGAATCGCTTCAAGCTGATTTTTTAGACAGTCTCTTTTCTATGAATAGTTTTATGCTTTATCTGCTAAAATCTTTTGAATAAGCTCTTTTTTAGCGGCTTCATCATTACCAAACAACCAACGAAGTACATTATCTTCCCAAATGTCATCATACTGTTCTTGGCCAATAATATTTCGTTCCATAGCCAAATCTAGCAGCTTTCCTGGATACGAAGACTGTGCATCGCTTTCCATTTCACCCAACGGATACGGATCATCCAATCCCATAATAATTTGATTGCTTCCTTGACGATCTACCATTAACTTAAACGAGTCTGTATCATGCACCAACGTATCAAAATAAATATTTGGATGTCCAACAGCTTTTCTCGGATGTACTTTTCCTTCAAATAAATCTGGTCGTCCGTCAAAACCTTGAGTTCTTCGACCAATATTAAGATGATTTAATTGGCCTCCATGTGCAAAGCAAACTCGAATGTTTGGGTACTTTTCGTAGAGTCCATCTAGTGTA
>CAZHSA010000411.1:0-3387 GCA_964535135.1 uncultured Kordia sp. | reverse complement strand
CAGTAGCATTCGATTACCACATGTTTGGAACTACGGTAGGATCATTAGAAATCCTTGTCAACGGAACGGATTCGGTATTTACACTTTCTGGACAAAAACAATCCAATGCGCTAAGTCCGTGGAAAACAGCGGAAGTAAATTTAGCGGCTTACGCCAACTCAATAATTACCATAACGTTTAGAGCAACTAAAGGAAATGATGCGTTTGGAGATATTGCTATTGATAATATTGTATTTGATACTATTTCGTGTTTAGAACCTATAAATCTAGGTGCTACAAACATAACTTCTGCACAAGCAGATCTATTTTGGACAGAAAATGGAAATGCTACGCTATGGGATATTGAACTCGTAGATATTACCAATGAAGAAACTCGAACAGAAACGCCAACATTTACAGGAGTTACAAATACTACATTCACGGCTACAAACCTTACGGAAGGACATCGATATGAATTTTATGTAAGAGCCGATTGTGGTGTAGATGGTACAAGTAATTGGACAGGTCCTTTTGGATTTGTCGTTCCGTGTGCCAATGCCATAATAGCTCCATATTTGGAAGAATTTGAATCATTTACAACCAGAGTAGATGAAATTACAGGAGTACCAGAACCTTTTAGAGAAGAAAACTGTTGGACAGCAAATCCTGGAGGTACTTTTTGGACAGTAGCTAATGAGGTGTTTAGTCCAGGTACAGCCGTACAAAGTTCTGGACCTAGTCCTTTAATAACTACGGGGAACTTTTTGTATTTAGAATCTCGATTAGGAAGTACTGGGAATGTGAAAGATATGGTACTACCAATGGTTGATCTTAGCAATTTAGCAACACCAGCCCTAAGCTTTTATTACCACATGTTTGGTAGCAACATGGGAACACTAGAAGTAGTGATAAATGGCACAGATACCATTTTTACACGTTTGGGACAACAACAAAACAGTAGTAACGATTATTGGGATGTAGCAGAAGTGAGTCTGTCAGCATATGCAGGACAAACAATATCTGTGACTTTTAGAGGAATTCGAAATGGTAATCAAAGTGATATTGCTATCGACAATGTATTCATTAGCTCTTGCCTAATTCCAACAAATTTAACAGCTACCAATATTACTCCCGATCAGGCTGAATTATCATGGACAGATGCCAATGGCGCTACAGAATGGGATATAGAATTGGTAGATATTTCTCTAGCAGCGCTACCTACTGGTATCCCAACTCATACAAATGTTGGGAATTCATTTACAGTAGATAACTTGTTACGAGGTCATGAATATGAGTACTATGTGCGATCGCATTGTGATGCAGAAACAACATCGCTTTGGGCAGGTCCTTTCACATTTACAACAACTTGCGGAGTGTTAACAACTCCATATACGGAAGATTTTGAATCATTTACGCCCGCACCTTTTGTACGTTTTATAGATCAAAATTGTTGGACAGGACAAAATAGAAACTTTCATTGGATGTTAGTTGATCGAGATTTTGAACTTACTACAACTGGACCAGCTTCTTCAGTAAACACAGGAAACTATTTTGTGACTAGAAATTTCTTTGGAAACGTAGGATCTACTGTTAATCTTGAAACTCCAATAATAAGCCTAGACGGGCTAACAAATCCTGGGTTGAGCTTTAACTATCACGTGTTTGGAGATGGCTTAGGAAGCTTAGAAGTGTATGTAAATGGTACAGATTTAGTATACACATTAACAGCGCAGCAACAACCACGAAGTGAGGATCCTTGGGCAGTAGCAGATGTTGATTTATCAGCCTACGCGGGACAAGACATATTCATTACATTTAAGGGTATTCGTGGAACCGCTTTTCAACATTCCATTGCCATAGATAACGTTACTATTGATACTATTAACTGTTTTCAGCCTTCCAATATCAGCATAAATAATGTTACAGCCACTACTGCAGAGGTGTCTTGGACAGAAAACAACGGCGCAACACAATGGGATATCGAATTAGTAGATGTAAAAGCTGGTGATTTCCCTACAGGAATACCAACACATAATAATGTTACCAGTCCTTTTACATTTACAAATTTAACGCAAGGAAATGAGTATGCGTTTTTTGTACGATCAAATTGTGGGAATGACGGAACTTCTAATTGGGCAGGACCGTTTGTGTTCTCAACAGTATGTAGTTTTGAAATAGCACCGTATGTAGAAGATTTTGAAGATTTTACCACAACAATTACGCAAGAAGATTTTGTAGAAGAAAATTGTTGGACCGCAAATTCAAGTTTTTTTAGTTGGGTAATGGTCGATTCTGTTACTGATGAAACCGCAAGTAATACAGGACCCGATATATCTATAAATACTGGAAACTATACCTATACCGCAGGTTTTAGTGGTAGTTCTGCGGACTTAATTACGCCAATGGTAGATATTTCTACACTCACAAACCCTAGTGTAAGTTTTGACTATCACATGTTTGGTTCAGAAATGGGTGACTTAGAAGTACTTGTCAATGGTACAGATTCAGTGTTTATCCTTTCGGGAGAACAACAAACCAGTGCATTTGAATCTTGGAGGACTGTAGCAATTGACTTGTCAGCCTATGCTGGGCAAACGGTTTCCATTACATTCAGAGGAATTAGAGGTTCAGGAACAGAAACCGATATGGCAATAGATAATGTGGTTTTTGATGAATTGCCACTGCTATTAGCGCCAAAAATTATGTTACAAGGTGCATCTTTAAACCCAATCACAGGAGAAGAAAACTTGATGCGAGACGATTTACGCGTAGCAGGATTAATTCCGACCACATCGCCGTATGGAGATGGGGCAACGGTAGATGTAAAAGTGTTTGATCTTACTGGGAGAAATGCCATTGTAGATTGGGTATTTGTTGAATTGCGAAGTGAAACAGATAATACTTCGGTTGTAGCAAGTCAATCAGCATTGTTACAAAGAGATGGTGATGTTGTGGGATTGAACGGATTCGAAAAATTACGATTCACAATGCCAGTCGATTTTTTCTTTGTGGCGATAAAACATCGAAATCACTTAACAATAATGAAAGATTGTCCTTTAGAATTGTCCAATTTAGAGACTAGAATTGACTTTACAGACGCCAACAATCCAGCAACCTTTGGAACAAATGCACAGACGGATGCAGGAATGCCAGCAAATACCTTAGGTATGTGGGCAGGAAATGTAAATGGTGACAATATTGTACAATACCAAGGAGGAACACCAGATACGACCGCTATCTTATCAGCAGCGTTAAACGATCCTGGAAATTTTCTAAACTTTTCCACTTTTATCATTAATGGATATAATGATAATGATGTAGATATGAATGGCATTACTCAATACGAAGGTGGCTCGGCAGACTCGCCACTCATCTTACAAAACGTATTAGCGCATCCAGGGAACTTTT
>CAZHSA010000410.1:0-3397 GCA_964535135.1 uncultured Kordia sp. | reverse complement strand
GTTAGCTGTTAGCTGTTAGCTGTTAGCTGTTAGCTGTTAGCTGTTAGCAAAATTACTTTTTCATTTTATATTTAGGGTTTTACATTTTACATTTCTACTTCGATTGTTGTGTGTTGGTCGCTTCGCTCCTGTTGTGAGTTGTTTTCAATTTGAAATTTGAACTTCGTTCTTCGTTGTTAGAAAAGTACTTTTTCATTTTAAATTTCTTTTGAAGATTCTCAATACTAAATTCTCATTAACTATTTTACGAAATCTTCAAACCGTTCGGAATTTTGGCTGAAGGTTGCATTAAAATAACATCATCGCCATCTACGGCGCCCATAACTAAACATTCAGAGAAGAAATTCGCGATTTGTTTTTTAGGAAAATTAATAACTGCCATAATTTGTTTGCCTATTAATTCTTCTTTCGTGTAGCGTTTGGTAATTTGTGCAGATGATTTACGAATTCCAATTTCGGCTCCAAAGTCAATGGTGAGTTGATATGCTGGTTTTCTGGCTTTTGGAAAATCGTTTGCTGCTATAATCGTTCCAATGCGCATGTCTACTTTTTCAAAATCGCTCCAAGTTAAGTCTCCCATTGTATTTTTTTGAGTAAATTTATACTTTAAAAAACAATATAACAAATGGCACTGACTCCTTCAAATATGCTTTCTTTAGGTACAAAAGCTCCCGATTTTACATTAATAGATACAATTTCTGATAAAAATATTACGCTGGACGAAGCAAAAGGCATTCATGGAACGGTTATTATGTTTATCTGTAATCACTGTCCGTTTGTAAAACATGTAAATGCCGGAATGGTAAAATTGGCCAATGATTATCGTTCGAAAGGAATTGGTTTTATCGCGATTTCCAGTAATGACGTTGAGAATTATCCTGCGGATGCGCCACATTTAATGAAAGAGAATGCACAACAAGAAGGTTTTACGTTTCCGTATCTGTATGACAAAACACAGGAAGTTGCCAAAGCCTATGATGCTGCTTGCACACCTGATTTTTATATTTTTGATAAAGATTTAAAATTAGTCTATCGTGGACAATTAGATGATTCGCGACCAAATAATGGAATTCCCGTTACAGGTAATGACATGCGAACTGCTTTGGATGCTTTACTAAATGGGGAACAAATTGCGGAGTTGCAAAAACCGAGTATTGGTTGTAATATTAAGTGGATTTGATTTTAGACCGCTTTCGCTATTAGATGTTAGATCGCTTTGCTGTTAGAGTGCGCTTTGCGCTATTAGACTTTCTCACTGTTGTGGAATGTTTTTTAAGTATTTAGTTCGTTTTTAGTGAAATTCTGAATCTTCTTCGAAATGAATTTTCAAATTGACACATCATCAAATTGACAAATTAAAAAACTACTTCCAACCTTTGCAAATCATTAATTGATGGATATGTTCGTAATGGTGATTGCAATGCCACGCGTAGATTCCGATATTTTCTTTAAGAGATACTTTTTCGTTTCCTTCCGGATGAATAAAAAATTGTGTCAACTCTTCTTCAGAAAGTCCTTTTAAAAAATACACCCATTTTGCATGTAAAGCTTGAATTGTGTTTAATGAAAGTTCAATGGGCGCAGATTTGCTATCGAATAATTCTGCCCAGCGATCTTCATAATACGCTTTTATAATTGGCTGTTCTTCTGTCAATGTCCATTTAAAACGTGTATAACTATTGTGATGACTATCAGCCACATGATGAATTACTTGTCGGATGGTCCAGCCGTCAGGTCGATAACAAGTATCTAATTGTTCTTTCGAGAGATTTTTCACTAAAACCTTCAATCGTTTCGGGAACAATTCCAACACATTGATCCACTCGTGAATATGTTTCATAGTAATGATTTCGGGAATTTGAGGTTTCCCAATAGGATATTTCAGTAATTCTAAATCCATCATATAATATATAGGTATATATCTAAAAGAAATTAATCTCAAGTATCGAGTAAAAAAAACGCTCTGAGATTTTCAGAGCGTTTTGTATCATTTTATTTTACATCCATCAATTCAACATCGAACATCAATGTAGCATTTGGAGGAATAACGCCGCCAGCACCGCGCGCTCCATATCCTAAATGTGGAGGCACTACAAAGCGGGCTTTATCTCCTACTTTCAATAACGCGATTCCTTCATCCCAGCCAGGAATTACATTTCCTTGTCCTAATGGAAAATCAATTGGTTCATTTCTTTTATAAGAAGAATCAAAAACGCCACCATCAGGAAACATTCCTTTATAGTGTACAAAAACGGTTTTTCCAGCTTCCGCTTTCACACCACTACCTTCTTGAATAATTTTATAACGCAATCCGCTTTCTGTTTTATCAAAACCCGTTGCAATTTCTTCTAGTTCTTTCTCTGCTTTTTCTTTCGCAGCTTTTTCTCTTTCAGCTTTCGCTCCATTAAACACTCTAAACGCTTCTACAGCATTAAAAGCTTCTGCGTCTGCCCCAACACGAACAATTTCCATCTTTTCAATTGAATCTCCTTGTGCTACAGCATCTACAACTTCCTGTCCATGAGCTACATGACCAAAAACGGTATGTTTTCCATCTAACCAAGGTGTTGCTACATGTGTGATAAAAAATTGGCTGCCATTTGTTCCAGGTCCTGCGTTTGCCATAGAAAGTACTCCAGGCTCATTGTGTGTTAACTCTGGATGAATTTCATCATCAAAATTGTACCCAGGACTTCCTGTACCAGTTCCTAATGGGCAACCACCTTGAATCATAAAATCAGGAATCACTCTATGAAACTTAAGTCCATCATAATAAGGTGTTCCTTGTGGTTTTGCGTTATTTTCTAAATTACCTTCAGCAAGTGCAACAAAGTTACCAACTGTACCTGGTGTTTTTTGATAAGTTAAGCTAACAAGAATTTCTCCTTTGCTTGTATGAAATTTTGCGTATAATCCGTCTTCCATTTGTATATATTTAATTAACGCTGCGAAGATACGCAACCTAAAACAATTAGGAAATACACAGAAGTAAATATTCTTTTCTACAATAGTATTGGAATCCCGTATTTTTTTTACCGAAAAACCATATTAGAATAAAAAATTATCATGCTAACTTGATTTTTGAAATCAAGTTAGAAATCTATCAAATTTCAACTGTTGATAATCAGAGTTTTAACTCGATTTCAAGTGCTAAAAAATTGAAAAAAACTGTTAACTTTAAGTCTTTACTAGAATCTTAGAGAGCCTTTAGAAATTATTTCAAAGTATACACAGTTTTTCAACAAAAGAATGATTATAAACAGGAAAAGTATTACGGTAATCACCTACAAATCATTCATTAAGAGCAATTAACAATAGAAAAAATGATTAACCAAATAAAACTAGTAAGTAACTTAATTTAAAATTTAAAAAGATGAGAAAAGTATTCGGATTATTC
>CAZHSA010000409.1:0-3405 GCA_964535135.1 uncultured Kordia sp. | reverse complement strand
AACATTGGTAAAGATTTCATCAATTTTAAGCCAAAATCAGGATAGGTAAAATCGTCTTGTAAGGATGGTACTTCTTTTAGAATATTCCACAGGAAAATACGGTATTTTGTAGGTTCACGCTTTAGCAAATCTACATATTCTGACATTTTCATTTTAGCATGCGGCTCATTGAAACCATCTTTGTAATCTACGGGTCTATCGTCATAGAGTGGCACTTCAATATCACCTGCTATTTCTTTCATATAGTCCAAACTCCACTTGGTATACGCTGGCCAATCTTCTATAAAATTCTCTATCACCACAGGTTTTTGCGGTGTAAAGTAGTTTTTTATAAAGTCTTCTTTGGTAATTGTTTTAACCCTTGGAATTTCTTGGAGATTCAATTTCAAAATTCTAACGTTTAGTATCGCTAAGTTAATAAATTGTTACGGAAAATATTTTTTAAAATTAAAAAAAGAGCTCAATTATGAGCTCTTTTGTGAATATTTTTTGGAGCTCATTATTGCTTTTTCGCCAATACTGCAGCTTTGTTTTTTGCTTTGGCTTCTTCGTTTCGTTCAATTGTGTGCTCGGGTCTTGACCATTTAGGTTTTTCACCCAATGCTTGATATTGTGAATCTTCAGCTTCTACTGTTTGTGGTTGCACCTTTTTTGTAAATGGTTTTTGCGGATTTAATCCTAACATTTCAAACATTTTCATGTCTTCATTTACATCTGGATTGGGCGTTGTGAGCAGTTTGTCACCAGCAAAGATCGAATTTGCTCCTGCAAAGAAACACATTGCTTGTCCTTCTCTACTCATATTGGTTCTTCCCGCAGATAAACGTACTTGCGTTTCTGGCATTACAATTCGTGTGGTTGCCACCATACGAATCATTTCCCAGATTTCTACTGGTTTTTCGTTTTCTAACGGTGTTCCATCAACAGCAACTAAGGCATTGATGGGCACTGATTCTGGTTGTGGATTTAACGTTGCTAATGCCACTAACATTCCTGCGCGGTCTTCTACAGATTCGCCCATTCCAATGATTCCGCCACTACAAACTGTGACATTGGTTTTACGTACGTTGTCAATGGTTTCTAAGCGATCTTCATAACCACGTGTTGAAATCACTTCTTTGTAATATTCCTCCGAAGAGTCTAAGTTGTGATTGTATGCGTACAATCCGGCTTCCGCCAAACGTTGTGCTTGATTTTCAGTCACCATTCCGAGTGTGCAGCACACTTCCATCTCTAACTTATTGATGGTACGCACCATTTCTAATACTTGGTCAAATTCTGGTCCGTCTTTTACATTTCGCCATGCAGCTCCCATACAAACGCGCGAACTTCCTGAAGCTTTAGCGCGCAACGCTTGTGCTTTTACATGTGAAACGGTCATTAAATCGTTGCCTTCAATATCGGTATGATATCGTGCTGCTTGCGGACAATACCCGCAATCTTCTGGGCAACCGCCCGTTTTTATAGAGAGTAATGTAGAGACTTGTACTGTGTTTGGGTCGTGGTGTACTCTGTGTACTGTTGCTGCTTCGTACAACAGTTCCATCATTGGCTTATTATAAATTTCTATGATTTCTTCTTTCGTCCAATTGTGTCGTATGTTGCTCATAAAAAAGTGAATTTGGTGACAAAAATAGTTATATCCATTTAGATTCTGCTTCTGTAGCGTCTAAAATATCAATTTTTAATATTTCGGCAATTTGTTTTGCCATTTTAAACGCATCTTCTTTGTCGGTCGTTGCGTACGCTTTGATGCGATGGTTTCCATTGTAGAATAGATTGAGCACAATGATATCATTTTTTACGGTAGCTTCCGCAGATAGCGCGCGTACTTTTGCCGATTCTGTAGTACTAAATACAGATATATATTCTATTTCGGGTAAATCTTCCCATTTTCCAAAACGAAAACCAAATAACTCTACAAAAGTTCTATACCGCTTAATATCTAGTTCAATTTCTGATCCATCTCTATTGAAAAAGAAGATAGACATTCCGCAGAAAATCATCCCAAATAAGTTTCCAGTAACTAGCCAAGCAATTCCCATAAAGAAAAAAGCAACACCAAATACATAACGCATGATGGGAACTTTACGCTTAAAAATTATGTTTTTATTTTTCATTGATAAAATTTGCAATCAGTTTATAAAAAATGTAAACTCTTTTTTATAAAGATTATGTACAGTTTGTTTGCGATATGATATCGCTATAAAAAATATCAGGAAAGAAAGTTAAGATTCCTCGAAAATAAGCACTTTCGAGGAATTGAATATGATTTACATCACTTTGCATAAAAATTCTCCGTGATAACTGTGACACAATACAAGCGTTGGCCCACACTGTCCGCCAGTAACTTTTTCAGCATCAAGGCTGTTTGTAACTACTTCTTTTTTGAATTGTAACTTTTTTAATGATTTTTTCATGGTTTTACTTATTAAAAATGTAACCTACTCTATTAAAGGTTTTCGGCTTCCCCTATTCAGCTAAGCATGGTAACAATACTTAGATTTGAATACTAATATCGTATATTTCAAAATCAAAAGAAAGAAATTTCACACTACATTTTATAAAAAAATAAAACCTGATACATCGTAAAAATAATAACTGGAGTTTGGTGCAAATAATAAAATCCGCACAATGGCGGATTTTATAGCGTTTTTGCATGTTTAGCTTTCTACTGTATCTTCATCATCTGAAGTGGTTGCTTGTACTTCAGTGACATCTTTTCCTTTTAAATATTCTGGCAATTCCATTCCTGCCATGTTGAACATTTCCTGTAATGGCGGAACCGCTTTGTACATTCCTGAAATAAAGTTGGACGTTGATGTTTTACCATCTTTTCCTCCGCCACCATTTTCCCAAACAGTCACTTTGTCAATTTTGATGTTTTTGATCGCTTCTGCTTGCGTTTTCACCAATTCAGGTAATTTATCCGCAATTAATAATAATACAGCGTCTTTTGCGTCGTCGCCAGCTGCTTTTACGATTTGATCTAAACCAGCTGCTTGCTTTGTTAAAACTTCATACAAACCTTGTGCTTCTGCTTGCGCTTTGAATAAGATTGCATCTGCTTCTCCTTTTGCTTTTCTACGAATGCGTTCTGCTTCTGCTTCTGCGTCAATTTCTACTTTGCGTTTGTCAATTTCTGCAGGTACAATAATATCTGCTTGTTGAGATGAACGTTCTCTTTCTGCCCTTGCAACTTCGGCTTCACGCTCTGCAGCATACGATTCTTCTAATGCTTTTGCAGCTTGTACTTTTTCGGAAGCAATTGCCACACGTTCTGCTTCTGCTTCACGCTGTCTACGTAAGGAATCAGAGTTGGCTACTTCAATTTTCGCGGTATTTTCACCATCAACTGCTTTTGCGTTGGCTGCCGCTACTTGTGTACGCTCATCTTGTAATGCG
>CAZHSA010000408.1:0-3418 GCA_964535135.1 uncultured Kordia sp. | reverse complement strand
CTTTACGGTACCGCCTAAAAAATCATCACCTTTAAAATCGGTAAACTGCCAAACGGCATTGTGTGATAACAAGACTACTTTTTTTCCGTTCGGACTCATCGCGGCAGAAGTTATCCAACAATCAAGATCGTCACAGGTAGTAAACGTACTGATGAATTCCGCTTTGTGTTTTCCTTTTGTTGCTGGAATTTTATACAAATTGGTACGTCCGTAATCAGACTTTGTGCGACTCTTCGTAAACAAATACAAAAAGCCGTTGTAATGAAAAAAAGATTCTACATCAAAATGACGATCTTTCTTTTTAGGTGGAAATTTTTTCTGATCAGGAAAAGAAAATTCAATTTTTACAGGATCAATGCTTTTTTTAGAAGCTAAATCGCTCGCTGACAATTTATAAATCTTTTGATACTTCCGAGCGTTCGCATTATTGCCAAAATCGCCCACGTATAAATTTCCTTCAGAATCTTTCGTTAAATCTTCCCAATCTTTATTCTTACCTTTAATGTACAAGGTTTTGTAAATCTTACCTTTATTGTTAACCACAAAGACTTTCGGATCGTTTCCGCTATCATTAATCATCCAAAAACTATCTGAATTTGGAATGGCTTCCATGCCAGAAACTTCTTCTAAATCTTTCGAAATCTTTCCAGCATATTGCAATTGCCCGTAGTTCACCGAACAACTAGAAAATACTAAAATAAACAGGGAATATCTAAGAAAAGGAAGCTTCATGAGGTGATTTTTCTCAAAAATAAAGCATTCCACACAAAGCATAAAATTTTATAACGCAATTAAGATGAGTTTAAGACTTATGAATTTTTAAAAGCTAAATGTTGAATTTTAAATTAAAAAGTATTTCTTTACAAAAAACGAATAGAAATAGAAGTTTAAGAGTTTATAAGTTTAGCAGTTTACGTTTTGATTTATAAAATAGTCTAACAATTTAGTCCATACAAATATGTGCCTAAATCCGTATAAATCTATACTAGAGTAAGCACAAAAACATTCGAGAATTCGTGGTGAAAGCTAGGAAGGTGAATCTAAAAATATAAAACTCAAAATTATAAATGTAAAAGGAGTTTCAATTCAAATTCACAAAAAAAATAAACAAAGTGCCTAAGTTCGTGTAAATCCACACAAGAGTAAGCACAAAAAACATTGGTGAATTTGTGACAAATAACACAAGAGTAAGCAAAACAAATTAACAAATAGGCAAAAAACAAATTGACAACACACACACAAACCATAGATGTCCTAATAATTGGCGGCGGCGCAGCAGGATTTTTCACAGCGATCAATGTAGCTGAAAAACATCCTTCAGCATCAGTTGTCATTTTAGAAAGAGGGAAAGAATTCTTAACCAAAGTTCGCATTTCTGGTGGCGGACGCTGTAATGTAACGCATGCTTGTTTTGATCCAAAGGAACTCACACACTATTATCCAAGAGGTGAAAAGGAATTGTTAGGACCTTTTCATCAGTTTTGTTGTGGTGACACCATGGGTTGGTTTGAAGAACGCGGCGTAGCATTGAAAATTGAAGATGATGGTCGAATTTTCCCCGTCACAGATTCATCACAAACGATTATTGATTGCTTTCTGAGTGAAGCAGAAAAACACCAAGTAGATTTTAGAGTGAATCATGCCGTACGAAATGTTTCAAAAGTAAATGACGTTTGGCACGTAGAAACCAGTCAAGGAACTTTGGAAGCTAAAAAAGTAGTATTTACCACAGGAAGCAATCCTAAAATGTGGAAATTATTGGAAACACTCGGGCACACTATTGTTCCTGCAGTTCCATCACTATTTACGTTCAACATCAAAGATCCACGCATCAAAGATTTGTTGGGAATTGCTACACCTGCCAGTGTCAAAGTTGTTGGGACAAAGCTGGAATCCAATGGTCCATTACTCATTACACATTGGGGAATGAGCGGTCCTGGAATTTTAAAACTTTCTGCTTGGGGCGCACGAATTTTGGCTGACAAACACTACAATTTTCAAATAGAAGTGAATTGGCTAGATGATGTTGACAAAGAAGATTGCTTGGCAAGTATCAAAGATTTCAAAATAGAATTAGCGAAAAAAACGGTTCAAAAAAACAATCCTTTTGGGTTGCCAAAACGTTTGTGGCAACGAATTGTGGAAGCTGCAGGAATAAAAGATCAAACGCGTTGGGCAGATTTGAACAAACAACAAACGGAACAATTGGCAAGTCAACTCACAGAAGCTATTTTCAATGTAAACGGAAAAAGTACGTTCAAAGAAGAATTTGTCACGGCTGGCGGAATTAACCTAAAAGAAGTCAACTTCAAAACCTTTGAAAGTAAAAAACATACAAATTTGTACTTTGCTGGTGAAATTCTCAATATTGATGCCATTACGGGCGGATTCAACTTTCAAAATGCTTGGACAGGAAGTTATATTATTTCAGAAACGATCTTTGATCTTTAGACGCGCTTCGCTTTTAGATTTTTAGACTTGCTTTGCTCTTAGATAGCTGTCGCTCTTAGATGGTTAGATTTCATCAAATAAAATTGCTAGTCTGAGTTTAAAACTCGACCTAAGAGAATTTTAATTCAACTTTGTCATTCCTGCGTAGGCAGGAATCCAAGATTCTTCAAAATAGATTCCGCAATAAATGCAGAATGAAATATTAAAAACCCTTTGGATGATTTTGACTTTGCGTAGGAAAATTGTAGTTTTAAAAACAACTAAATTCTTAAAAAAAGAAGTTTGGTTATCATAGAAATAACAGGAATTCATGTTATACTTACGTTAGCTTCCATTAAAAAAGAAAAAACAAAACATCAGAATAAAGTATGAAGCAAAAAATTCTATTAACAACGACAATTTTATATTGGATAATAAATGGGATTTTTTATTTGCATGCCTCAACAATGACTGGGGGAACAAGTTTGATTTACGTAATAATCTATCCTGTATTTTGGGGAATTACTTTAATTTTTGTAGGGATTTTAAGTTACCGAAATAGAAAAGGTTGGTTTAATTCGGAAAACAAAAAACTATCAAGCGTCTTGCTTTTTTTGTGTACTCCAATACTGTTTTTAATAGGAGAATATTTATTAAGACCAGAAATGACTCGTTCAAGTTCTTGGTATTCGCCTAAAAATGGAGTAACAGTTAAACAGGAAAGTTGGAATTATCAAAATGGACAAAGAGCATTAGAGAAAGAGTGGATACTAAAAAGAGAAAACTGGATAGACAGTTCAGATGATGAATTTTTAAAAAATGGTAATTGGATTTACTTTGACAAATCAGGAGATACTTTAAAAATTGAAGAATATAAAGACGATAAATTGATTAAAACAAAAGAAATTAAAAAAGAAAACGGAAGCTAACAAAGGTAACCGTTGCACAAGTCCCTAATTTCATAAAAACAAGATAATTTTTAGCCCTT
>CAZHSA010000407.1:0-3420 GCA_964535135.1 uncultured Kordia sp. | reverse complement strand
GTCCCAAACGCGGCGCGATAACCGGGCTACGCTACACCCCGAATTGGTTATCTAAAATTGGATTGCAAATATAGGACTTTTCTTGAAAGGTAAAAGCAAAAATAATTTAATTTTTTAAAAAATATTTCTCATCAATAATTGAAGTGATTTATGCTTTTAGGATTTAAGCGAAAATTAGAAGTTTTAAGTGCTATTGAAGGCTTTTTTGAGTTTCATAACAGCGTTACGGAACAAAAAAAAGACAAAAAAAGCGCTGAAAACAGCAATTTTTTAGCAAATTAAAAAAGTTTAAATCACTTCATTTACTTAATTTTGTCCCACAATATAAAAAGATATACTTTATGCTCATCATCGGTATTGGCGGCGGAACTGGAAGCGGAAAAACAACAGTTGTCAACGAAATCATTAAACAACTTCCCGAAAATGAAGTCGGAATCATATCACAAGACTCCTACTATAACGACACTTCGCATTTAAGCTATGAAGCACGTACAAAAATCAACTTTGATCATCCACGATCTATCGATTTCGACCTAATTTGCGAACATTTACGCGAACTAAAGGAAGGAAATCCAATCCATCAACCTGTATATTCGTTTGTAAAACACAACCGTACAGGCGATACCATTCATACGTTACCTAGAAAAGTAATGATTGTAGAAGGAATTTTAATTCTGACCAATCAAGAGTTACGCGATATGTTTGATATCAAAATTTTTGTACATGCCGATTCCGACGAACGCCTCATCCGCAGAATAAAACGTGATATTACCCAACGCGGTCGCGATATCGACGAAGTATTAGCCCGATATCAAACCACGCTCAAACCTATGCACGAGCAATTTATTGAACCTACAAAAGAGTTTGCAGACATCATCATTCCAAACAATCGCTACAATACAGTCGCCGTAGACATTGTTAGAACGATTATCAGCGAACGATTAGCCTAATATTTAGTACATTTACACGTATAAAACCATCGTATCTCACATCGCAGCATGAAACTGGAAAAATTTAAAAATATTTACATCATTATTTCTGCCATTTTTATAATATGGATGCTGTTTTTAGATGCGAATTCTTGGTTTTTCACACATAAAGAATTAAACCGACAAATTGAGCTGTTAGAAGAACAGAATAAAAACTTAAAGCAAGCTATCAAAAAAGATAAAGACGAAATCAAAGAATTTTCAACTTTAGAAAAATTCGAAAAATTTGCACGCGAACGCTATTTTATGAAGAAAGAAAATGAAGAAATTTATATTATAGAATACGCCGATAGCTTAAAAACATCTAACAATGAGTAACTCGCTATTTCACGAATTTGATGCGGTATCCGCAGCACAATGGAAACAAAAAATTCAAGTCGATCTCAAAGGTGCCGATTACAACGAAACCTTAGTGACTACCACACATGAAGGCATCAATATTACACCTTTTTACCATCGTGAAACGTTTGGAACGGTACAAGCAATTCCTACCAAAACAACCGAATGGAAAATCGCGCAACGTATCGTAGTAAGCAATGCAAGTGACGCAAATGCAACGATTAAAGATAGTCTACAACGCGGCGCAGAAAGTGTGATTTTACACATTACAACTGATCAAATTTCAATTACAGATATTCTTGCAGACATTGATTTGACGACTGTTCCTATTCATATCGAAATGGACTTTTTGTCGGTAGCATATTGTGCGGATATTCACGCTTTCGCGAAAGATACTACTGCAAGCATCACGCTTGGTGTTGACTTAATTGGAAACCTTGCTTCCACAGGAAATTGGTTTGGAAATCTTACTTCAGATCATGAAGCGTTAGCACAAATTTTGAAGTTTGATGGTTTCCAGAGTATCCTCACAGTGAATGTTTCGGTATACCAAAACGCTGGCGCGACCATGGTGCAACAACTCGCGTATGCATTGGCGCATGTCAATGAATATTTGAATCACTACGGTGAAAACATCCAAAATAAAATCACATTTAAGGTAACGGTTGGCACACATTATTTCTTTGAAATTGCCAAATTAAGAGCCTTACGCCAATTATGGAGCGTTTTAGCTAACGAATACAATATACACACGGAATGTATCATCATTGCTTCACCTTCAACACGTAACAAAACCTTGTATGATTACAATGTAAACATGTTACGAACCACAACCGAATGTATGAGTGCCGTTTTAGGTGGTGCAGACTTTGTACACAATCTTCCTTACGATGTGTTGTATCATCATGCAAATGAATTTGGCGATCGCATCTCTAGAAATCAACTGCGTATTCTAAAAGATGAAAGTTATTTTGACAAAACCGACAATCCGACTGAAGGATCGTATTACATCGAAAGCATCACACAGCAACTCGCTGAAAAAGCGTTAACGCTCTTCAAAGATATTGAAGCCAATGGCGGATTCCTCAAGCAACTCAAAGCAGGAACCATTCAACGGAAAATAAAGGAAAGTGCAGCCAAGGAACAAGCTTTATTCGATGAAGGAAAAGAAGTTTTACTAGGAACTAACCGATATCCAAATCCGAACGATCGCATGAAAAACGACTTGGAAATTTCACCCTTTACCAAAAAAGAAGCACGAAAAGTATTAGTCGCACCCATTTTAGCAAAGCGCTTAGCGGCAAAACTAGAACTAGAACGACTCAATAATGAATAGATATATATACATCATATTATTTAGCTTTCTGTGCATTCAATGTGGCAGTGATAATGGCGATAAAAAAGTACCATTTAAAGATGTAGACGGAAAATATGTACACTTGGAAAGTGAAAACATCTATCTTTTTGTCCCTAAAAATGTAAAAATGTTTTCGAATAGTGAATATCTCGAATTCATCAATTCCATTGAAGATCCACGAATCCGACAAGTAGAACGTACTCGGTATACAATGATGAAATACGGTCCTGAGAATTCATATATCATGCGAAGCGAGGACTTAGAGACGAATATCGAATTTATGACGATGCCGTATTTTGAGATCAATCAGTCTGTATCACAAGAAATTCTCAAACTGCTCAATCGTCAACACAAAGCAGGAGGAAAAGCCTTAGGTTTGGAAAGTTCTTTCAGTCGCGCTGGAATTTTAAAATTTGGAAATGGACGCGTTTTTAGAGCAGTTTTCTTGTATAAAGGAACCGATTTACTAACTGGCGAAGATGCTCAAATATATAGTTACTACTTCGTGGCAAATCAAAATAACAAAACATTTATAGTCAGCTTCAACTCCAAGAAAGCGTATGACTTCGATTCATACTTCCTCAAAACTAGATTGTAAAATGAGTAGAAAAAATATCCAACATATCACACTTGATCCTTCAACGAAAACGTTTGAAAAAGACACTCCTACTTCGTTTACCACTGCGGAAGACATTGAAGTGAAATCTACATACAGCAAAGAAGATCTTGACAATG
>CAZHSA010000406.1:0-3425 GCA_964535135.1 uncultured Kordia sp. | reverse complement strand
CGTAAAATAGAAGCACAAAAAGATGCAGGGTATTTAGATTTAAAAGATGAAACCATCAAAAATCTGAAAAACGTATTGCAAACGGCCGATTTGGTAAAATTTGCAAAATCAAAACCAGATGATGCAGTCGTAAAAGCAGATCGTAATTTGGTAGAAAATATCGTTGTAGAAACCAAAGAAGCCATTCCTGAAATCTCAGAAGAAGAATTGCGAAAAGACGAAGAATACAAACTAAAACTGATTGAAGAACAGCGTAAAAAACAACGTTTTAGAAACACGGTTATTGGTGTGGTAGCAATGATTATCGCTTTTGGCGGATTAATAGGATATGCTACGCTAGAATATGTAAAAGAAAACACCTATGTTGGTCATTCCATGGGCGATTTACTCGAAGATGAATGGATTACCAGTAAATACGGAACGGCTAACTTTACCATTTCCACGCCACAAGTATTAAAGCGTATGACGCCAATAAAAGTGAAAGATTCTGCAGCTGCTATTTCGGAAACGGATATTTTCAGCTATCAAAGTCATTTAGCACCATTTTCCATTGACTTGGCAGTCACAACGTTTAAGCAAAAGCCAGAAATCACTCTGAATGATATTGCAGAAAAAATTCTCAAGAAATTTGAAGACGATGGCGCTACAAATCTCCTTGTGTTTCAAGATGAATACGAGTCGCCAACAGGCATTGAAGGGATTAAAATACATGGAAGCGGAATCTTTGTAGACACACTAAGTCCATTCAGTAGTACGCAAGAAAGAGACTATGAAGTCTATATATTTCAAGAAGGGCGCGGCGTACAAACCTTAACCATGATGTATGCTGAAGCTGATGAAGACGGAAAAAAATTGGTGGACCGAATATTAAGTTCCATCGCACTAATAGAAAAGAACACTAATGATCGATAATTATACATTTGCACATCCACAGTTTTTCTGGCTGCTATTGTTCATTCCAGTAGCAATTGCTTGGTATGTTTGGAAAAAACCAAAGCAATTGGCAGATGTTAAAATGTCAAGTTTGCAAGGTTTCAAAACTACGCAAAGCATTTTACCAAAACTAAAACCGATGCTCTTTGCATTGCGCATGTTGGCAGTTGCGGCATTAATTGTGGCGTTGGCGCGTCCGCAAACCAAAGAAGTTTCCACCAGAATCAAAACCAACAAAGGGATTGACATTGTCATGGCAATTGACGTATCGGCAAGTATGTTGTCGAAAGACTTAAAACCAAACAGATTGACCGCGCTCAAAAGAGTTGCTTCCGAATTTATTGAAGGACGACCAAGCGACCGAATCGGATTAGTTGTCTATGCAGGAGAAAGTTTTACCAAAACGCCTATTACAACTGATAAAAACATCATTCAAAATGCTTTAAAAGAAATCAAATACAAGCATGGCGAACTTACAGGCGGAACGGCCATCGGAATGGGATTGGCAACGGCTGTCAATCGTTTAAAAGAAAGCAAAGCCAAAAGTAAAGTCATCATTCTATTAACGGACGGAGAAAACAATGCAGGATTCATTGAACCACAAATTGCTTCAGAATTGGCAGTAGAATATGGCATAAAAACATACACCATCGGAATTGGAACCAACGGAACGGCTTCTACACCAGTTGCTATCAACCCTGATGGAACCTTTTTATACAGAAATGTGCCTGTAAAAATTGACGAAAAGCTGTTGAAGCAAATTGCGAAAACAACAGGTGGAAAATATTTTAGAGCGACCAATAGTAAAAAACTCGCGGGAATCTATGAAGAAATCAACAAATTAGAAAAGACAGAAATTGAAGAATTTCGCTATACCAACTATGAAGAAAAATTCAGGATCTTTGTCTTTTTTGCTGGAATATTATTACTGATAGAAATCCTATTGCGCAAAACCTTATTTAGAAGTTTTATATAAGTATGAGCGCAAAAGGAGTAATTATCGTAGGAAGTTCGCGAAGTACAGGAAACACCTTTACAGTGGTTTCTCAGCTTCAACAACAAACAAATTTTGACGTGATTGATTTAAAAAAATACACAATCAATCATTTCGATTACGATCTAAAAAATGACGACGATTTCAATGCGCTGTTCAAAAAACTGACAGCAACGTATGAAATATTTGTCTTTGCAACGCCTATTTATTGGTATACCATGAGTGGCGTACTAAAAGTCTTTTTTGATAGAATATCAGACTTTCTATTTAATGAAAAAGAAATCGGGCGACGCTTGCGCGGCACCAAAATGGCAGTGGTAAGTTGCGGATCGGATCAAGAAATAAAAGAAGGTTTTGAAATGCCTTTTATAGAAAGTGCCAACTATTTAGGTATGGAATATCTTGGACATATTCATACGTGGATCGAAAATAAAAAAATAACGCAAAACGTGCAGCAACGCATTACAGAATTTGCAAACCGATTGAAGGAAAAATAATTTATGTTAGAAGAAAAAAAATATTTTTACTTACTAATCATCATCCCAATTGTGGTGTTGATTTTCATACTCATGCAGTTATGGAAACGCAACGCGCAGCGTAAATTTGCCAACAAACAACTCCTAGAACGCTTAAGTCCTACAAAATCGACTTTTAAGCCAATTCTAAAACTAGTAATTTGGTGTTTGGCAATTGGTGCTTTGGTCGTAGCGTTGGTGAATCCGAAAATTGGCACGAAATTAGAAACAGTAAAGCGTGAAGGTGTCGATATTGTATTTGCAGTAGATGTCTCAAAAAGCATGTTGGCAGAAGATATTTCTCCAAGCCGATTGGACAAAGCAAAGCGAATTGTCTCTGAAATTATCAATAACTTAGGCAGCGATCGTATTGGTATTATCGCTTACGCGGGAACAGCCATTCCGCAATTACCTATTACAACTGATTTTTCGGCAGCAAAAATGTTCTTGGGAAATCTGGATACAAATATGTTATCATCGCAGGGAACGGCTATCAATGAAGCCATTCGTTTGGCAAAAACCTATTACGACGATGTAGAACAAACCAATCGTGTATTAGTGATCATTTCAGACGGAGAAGATCATACAGGTGGCGCAGGACAATTGGCGGCAGAAGCAACAAAAGAAGGCATCAAAACATACACCGTCGGAGTTGGAACAGCAAAAGGTGGACGCATTCCGTTGAAACGACGCGGCATTGTAGAATCGTTCAAACGCGATTTGCAAGGTGAAGTTGTCATTACACGACTCAATGCACAAACACTCAAAGAAATTGCCTCCGAAGGCGATGGCGAATATATAGATGGAACCGTAACAGAAGATGCAGTAAGCTTCATTACGGATAAACTATCAACAATGAACAAAACAGAATTTGAAGCAAAAAAATTCTCAGAATTCCAAGACCAATTTCAATGGTTTCTCGGGTTGGGAATCTTCTTATTACTGTTCGATGTTTTTCTATTAGAACGAAAAACAGCATGGTT
>CAZHSA010000405.1:0-3430 GCA_964535135.1 uncultured Kordia sp. | reverse complement strand
ATTATACAATTATGGAGCGCGTTCATTCAGTGTTTGGTCGGCTGATGGTGTGTTATTGTACGACAGCGGCAACGAAATCTCTACACGCGTATTGGCAGAAACGCCAAACCGTTTCAATTGGGATTGGGAAGACAATGCGACTGATGACAGAAGCGACGACAAAGGTCCAGAACCAGAAATGGTAGAAGTTTTAAACATTGCTAATGAGCGTTACATTCTTTTTGTAGGATTGGAGCGAAACAGTCAAGTAATGGTGTACGATATCACCAATCCGACAGCACCACAATTTTTGCAGTTTTTACAACAAGGTACAGATTACGCACCAGAAGGAATTACGGCAATAAGCGCAGCTGATAGCCCAACAGGAAAAGCCCTAGTCATCATTTCGTATGAAGACAGCGGAACAGTTTCCATTTATGAAAATGAATAACCAAGACTATATAACAAGTAGAAGCGTTCTTAAATTGATCTTTAATTTAGGAGCGTTTTTTTTGATCTTATGGTGAATTGATATAGATTTAAACCATCAAAATGAACAATTGACACACAAAGACTCATACCGAAAACAACTCACACTATTTATCAATCCGCTTGAAGCAACAGGTATTGAGAACATTCGTGCAGCATTCAACCCGAAACAATACGAATTAATTCCAGCGCATGTAACACTTTGTCGCGAAGACGAAATTGAACCGATTGAAGCTACCATCAAGCGTTTGCAGTCTATTTCAATACAGAAACCTCTTTGTGTAGAATTTAAAAAAGCACAACGATTTGCGGATGGAAAAGGTGTTTTGCTGCCTTCTGTAGAAAACTATCAAGAATTTACAGCGTTGCGAAAAGTTGTTTTAGGGCAATCTGAACTCAAAAAAGAACAAATTCCGCATCTTACGCTAATGCATCCGCGAAATGCGACGTGTACAGATGCCATATTTCAAAAAATACAAAGCAGTCAATTACCAGTTTCACTAACATTCTCTAAAATCAGTCTCATTGAACAAAAAAATGGTGGAAAGTGGCGAGTTTTAGAAGAATTTGAAATGGTGAAGTGACTCTAGAATATTTAAAAAAAGTTGAAAAATCGTACTGAAAACTTTTCAATTTTAAGAACTTTCGCAACTGTTTTAAGATTATTTTAATAATAAATGGAGAATTTTTCTGTTTGTTTGTTAGCGAATTCAAGTATTTATAAATTTGAGTTTACTAAAACCGATCATCAATCAAAACATACCATGAATAAACCACTTATTACGGTGTTGATAGTGCTGTGCAGTTTACTATCAAACCATCTCTTTGCACAAGAATTTGAAATCAAAGGAAGTATTGTAGATAACACGGACAAAACGCCTTTAGAATCTGCTACCGTCTATTTACAAACACTAAAAGATTCCACACTAATTACATACACCATTAGTGACAAAAACGGGAAATTTGAATTGGCAGGACGTACACAACAAAAAGAAGCCAATTTGTTTGTCACGTTTACAGGATTTAAACCGTATCAGCAAAAAATCACTTTAGATAAATCTGTCATTACCTTGCCACAAATAGGAATGGAATTGGCAACTGATGAACTAGACGCCGTACAATTAGTAGCCGTTAGAGCGCCTATTACGGTCAAAAAAGATACCTTAGAATTTAATGCAGATTCGTTTAAAACGCGTCCAGATGCTACGGTTGAAGATCTCATAAAACAATTGCCAGGTGTTGAGGTAGACAGTGATGGAAAAATAAAAGTTAACGGAAAAGAAGTGAACAAAATCCTAGTCAACGGAAAACCGTTTTTTGGAAATGATCCTAACATTGCTACGAAGAACTTAACAAAAGAAATCGTTGATAAAATTCAAGTGACTACGACCAAAAGTGAGTCGGAAGAGTTTACAGGAAAGCAAGGAACTTCGGAAGAACAAACCATTAATATAGAACTCAAAGAAGATCAAAACAAAGGATTCTTTGGGCGAGCCACCGTGAGTGGCGGAACGGATGAACGCTACGCCATGAGTGGAATAGGAAACTATTTTAACGACAAGCAACGCGTCAGCGTGCTTGCCAGTAAAAACAATATCAACAGTTCCGGATTTAGTTTTGATGAAATTTATGATATGATGGGAAGTACGGCCAACAGTATTTCCAGAAGTGGGAATGGTCAGTTTTCTATCAATGGTCAAAGTTTTGGTGGCGGACAAGGAATTACAACGACAACCAATGGCGGAATGAGTTTTGTAGATGAATACAAAGACAAAACAGAAGTGGTTGCCGATTATTTTTACTCGCGAGCCGATTCGGAAAATGAAAGTAGAGTCAACCGTGAAAACATTCTGCCAGACGGACGTTTCTTCACCAATTCGTCAAGTACTTTTTTGAATAGAAATGACAATCATAGAGCCAATGCAGAATTACAGTTTGAAATTGATTCTACCTTTAAAATTATTGTACGACCGCAATATCAATTTACAGAAGGCGAAAACTTTTCATCACGATCGGAAGAATCACTCGATGAAGATGGCAATGTATTGAATACAGGAATCTCGCAAGATTTAACGGAATCAGAACGTAGAAACTTTACAGGAGATATTGACATTATCAAAAAATTTGGAAGCAAAGGTTCGTTTTTACGTATTGGAACCAATAGTAACTTTATCAACAATACGTCTGAAAACTTTCTAAACACAACCAATGAAATATTTGGAACTACACCTTCTTTAGAAACCAGAGATCAATTGACGGATGCCGAATCGAAGCAAAACAATATTTCGGCAGATATCGAATATCGAATTCCACTCAAGGAAAAACTATTCTTAGATCTTGAATATCGCTACTCCAACAGGCGCGAACGGAATGACAGACGTGTATTCGATTTTGACAACACCACAAATGCTTATGACGATTTCAACGAAAGTTTAAGCTCTGACTTAAAAGTAAACTTCCGAACGCATTTGCCAAGAATAGGAATCAATTATGAAAGTGAAAAACTATACCTAAGCTTCAACACAGGATTGTTTCTTTCAGAACTAGAAAATGAAGAATTCATTCAAAACACATCGGTTCGTTCAACATTTTCAGATATTAATATCAATGGTTACATGAACTATCGCATCAAGCAAGGAATGAGCCTTTATCTTAATTACAATACACGGACGCAAGCACCAAGTGCACAGCAATTACAACCGGTTGCCAATGTAAGCAATCCGCTAAACATCACGGTGGGTAATCCAAACTTGAACCGAGAGTTTAGTCATAACATGTATGCAAACTTTAACAATTACGATTTCAAAACGCGTTCAGGAGTCTTCTTTTATATTTCGGCAGGTTTTACCAATGATCAAGTAGTTCCGGTGTCTGTAACAGATGAAAATATAATTAGAACCACAACCTATACAAACGTAGACGGAATTGTGAGAGCTAACGGTGGCGGATCGTTTAGTAAAAC
>CAZHSA010000404.1:0-3452 GCA_964535135.1 uncultured Kordia sp. | reverse complement strand
ATAGGTTGACAAATTTGTATAGAGAACGTTCACGCGTGTCAGCGAGCCCATTGTTGCTTGAATCACTTTTGGGTTGTAGCAATCGACCGTAGTTTCAGAACATACGAGTTGTTTCACACCAAACCAATCGCACAAACGAATAATGGTGCCTAAGTTTCCAGGATCGCGAATCGCATCCAAAGCGACCGTCAGACCTTCAGCTTCCGCCGCAGCGGCATCTAACATTTTAAAAAGTGCCAACGCTTTATTCGGCGTTTTTAAAAAGCTGATCTTTTTTAATTCCGCTTCCGAAATTAATGTTACTTTTGGGTTGAAAGCAAACAAACTTTCATCTGTAGTAAATAGTGTATCTAGTTCAAAATTAGAATTTAGAAACTCTTGAATTACCTTTTTTCCTTCCGCAACAAACAGTCCGGTAGATTTTCGGTACTTTTTTTGATGTAGACTCGTTATTATTTTTATTTGCCTTTTGCTAATCATCCAAATAGTTTAATTTTGAATTTGAAAAACACCTCTTATTGAAATCCTTTTTAGCAAAAATATCATTATTTATTATAATTGGCGCATTTCTTCACTCTTGTAATTCCATCAAGTATGTAAAAGATGATGAATTGCTTTTGACGAAGAATGAATTGACGGTGAATGGAGAAGTGTCAAGCGATCCAGATGCGTTGAGTCAGATGTACCAAAAACCAAATAGTCGATTTTTGAGTTTTCCGCTGCGATTGCACATTTATAACCTTTCGGAAAAAGATTCAGATTCTACCTATCAAGTTTGGCTAGATCGCAATCCGAAACGTCGCGATCGTTTGCACAAAAGGTTGTCTAAAAAACAAGTTAGAGAATTAGGAAACTACAAAACAGGTTTTAATAATTGGCTAAAAAAAACAGGAGAAGCACCCGTAATTATTGATAAGAAAAAAACGCGAAAAACTACCAATCGCTTAAAAGTGTATTACCAAAATAAAGGTTATTTTAATGCGGAAGCCAATTATGAAATTGTCGCTGACGAAAAAGATCGCAGAGCTGGTATTCAATATAATGTAAAAACAGGAAATCCGTATTTTTTAGACAGTATTCAAGTTGCGATTAAGTCGCCCGATTTAGATTCAATTTATAGTTTACACAAAGACAAATCGTTCCTAAAACAAGGAAAACAGTACAATACAGGCGATTTTTATAACGAACGTGAACGATTGACCGTTTTGTTTCGAAATTCAGGAATTTATAATTTTCAGCTAAATTCCATTAAACCAACTGTCGGAATTGATTCTGTACGAAAAGATTCAAGCGAAGGCGATTACAAACTTCCAGTTTTACTCAGAATTAATAACTTAAGTGAACGCAAAGGCGATAGCATTGTACAAACAGAATACAAAGTACATCGCATTAAAAAGGTAAATGTTTTTACAGATCATACGTTTGCCAATTCGCAGTCAAAATATGTAGATTCGGTACAGTATGAAGACTTCACCATTTATTCGAACGACAAATTGCGTTTTCGACCAAAAGCTATTACCGATGCTATTTTTATTCATGCAGATGATGTGTATCGCGATAACGATCGAACTTTGACATATAAACACGTTAGCAATTTACGGACGTTTAAATATCCCAACATTCAGTATGAATACGCCAATGACAGTCTTACCGATTTAATTGCTAATATTTATTTACAACCTCGGAAACGATTTTCATTAGGTTTTGATATCGACATTACGCATTCCAACATTCAGGATTACGGTTTTTCATTTAGTACATCGTTGATTAGTCGCAATGTTTTTCGCGGTGCAGAAACCTTAGAAATTGCTGCTAGAGGAACGTTAGGTGCTTCACGCGATGTTGCCGATTCGGAAGATCAGTTCTTTAATATTTCTGAAATTGGTGTGGATGTGCGATTGAATTTTCCGCGTTTCTTCTTTCCGTTTAATACGGAGAAAATTATTCCGAAATACATGCTGCCCACCACCGTTTTATCGCTTGGAACTAGTGTGCAACAGAATATTGGATTGGATCGACAAACCTTCACAGGATTTATTCGCTATAATTGGAGACCAAGTAAAAAGAATACAATTAATTTAGAATTGTTTAATCTGCAATTCATTCGAAACTTAAATACGAGCAATTACTTTAATGTGTACACCAGTTCGTACGATCGTTTAAATACGGTGGCGCAAAGTTCTAATTATGTAAACAATGACACATCGCTTGATATTGCGTCAGGACAACCTGATCAATTTATAGAAGACGTAGTTACTAATAATTTTGAGGTAACAGACAGCGAATTTTCTACTGTATTGAGTGTAGCACAACGACAATTTCGATTGACGCAAGACAACTTAATTGCTGCTTCTAAAATCAACTTTCTACACAATAGTAAAGAAAGTATTGCAGACAATACATTTTTCCAGTTTAGGACAGAACTCGAATTGGCTGGAAACTTTTTATCAGCCATTGCCAGTGTTGCCAATTTGGAAAAAGATTCCAGAGGAAACAAAAAACTCTTTGGTGTTCCGTACACACAATACATAAAAACAGAATTTGATTATATAAAACATTGGGAACTTTCGGGAAGAAAACAAGACGTGTTAGCCTTCCGAACCTTTTTCGGGATTGCCATTCCGTATGGAAACTCAGACAATATTCCGTTTGCGCGAAGTTACTTTGGTGGTGGATCTAACGACAATAGAGCTTGGGCAGCGTATCAATTAGGACCTGGAAGCTCAGCCAGTATTTTAGACTTTAACGAAGCCAACTTAAAATTTACTTCTAATATTGAATATCGTTTTGACTTATTCGGAAGTTTTAAAGGTGCCTTATTTGCAGATGCCGGGAACATTTGGAATGTGTTTGACGATATTGAAGATACAGATCGAAAATTCAATGGTTTCGATTCACTCAAAGACATTGCCTTAGGAACAGGTTTTGGTTTGCGATACGACTTCAGTTTCTTCGTATTGCGTTTTGACATTGGTTTCAAAACCTACGATCCTGCGTATCCAATCAACGATCGTTGGTTTAACGATTACAACTTCGGAAACGCGGTGTATAACATTGGGATTAATTATCCTTTTTAGGTGTTTGTTCAACTACTTTTTCATTTTGAGTTTTACATTTTACATTTCTTTTGCAGCTATGAACTAGTCGCTTTGCTCCTGTTGTGAGTTGTTTCAATTTAAAATACTAACTTCAGTATTTGTAAATTTACAAATTGTTAAACTTCTTTTTTTACCACGAATTCACGAATGATTTTTTTGACTTATTCTTTTTAAATTCTCATCACTCGTAACTCTACACTTTTTAACTCTTAACTAGGTGTTTGTTCAACTACTTTTTCATTTTGAGTTTTACATTTTACATTTTTTTCAGTTTGATGTTGAATGGTAAATGCTGAATTTTAAATTGTTCTTTGAAACTTCTCAATACTGATATCTAAAAACTAAATCATAAAC
>CAZHSA010000403.1:0-3483 GCA_964535135.1 uncultured Kordia sp. | reverse complement strand
AGTTGAAAAGTTTAGACTACGAAACAAGCATAAAGTAAATAATTCAACCCACAACGGAGCAAAGCGACCAACCGATAACCAGAGCAAAGCGATAAACCCCAAACCATGGAACAAATCGACATCCTAGACGAACACGGAAAACCCACAGGCGAAATCTTGTCCAAACGAGAAGTACATCGACACGGACATTTTCATGCATCTACACATCTGTGGTTATATACCAAAACGGGAAAAGTGGTTTTGCAATTGCGTGCTGCAATCAAACCAAACTTTCCAAACTGTTGGGATGTGTCTGTGGCAGGACATATAAGTAGTGGAGAAACCGCTTTGCAAACCGCCGTCCGTGAAGCACAAGAAGAACTCGGAATTAATGTACAAGCCGAAAAACTACAACACATAGGACGCTTCCGAATTGATTACCAACACGCAGAAGATTATAAAGATCGGGAATTCATCACCATTTTTGCCTGCGAAATTCTAGACGAACCTTTACAAGCAACACTCCAAGAAGAAGAAGTCGCAGATGTTACACTCATTCCGTTAGCAACTGTAGAAACTGAACTTGCTGACGCAGTTCTTGCCAAAAAATACGTTCCATTCAATAAAGCGTATGCTGTTGAGGTTTTTGAAAAGTTGAATGATTTGTTTGGACTTTAGATGTGTGCCTGTTTTGAATCGTCATTGCGAACGTAGTGAAGCAATATACTTATAAACATCTAAGCTCTTTTGAAACGTCACTGCGAGGAAGCATGACGCGGCAGTCTGTTTATCGTAGAACATATTTGTTATGAAGTAACATATATTTTGAAACGAAATATAGAAATAACAATCTACCCTCAACCCACAAGAAAGCAGATCCAATAATCTAAAAGTGCGATAGAACGTTCTAAAAGCGAAGCGTTCTAACATCTAAAAGCACGTATGTACGTTCTAAAAGTGATAACGCGTCTAACAAAATAGATTCAGACAACAAAACCATAGATTTGGAAAAGAATCCCTTCTGCAATTACCGCAACTTTGTAGTGTAATTAAAAATAACAAATAAACAATACAATTATGAACACAAAAACAGCAATTATCACAGGAGGAAGTCGCGGACTAGGAAGAGATATGGCTATAAATTTGGCACAAAATGGAATCAATATCATCTTTTCGTATCATAGTAATAAAGAAGCGGCAAACGCAGTGATTTCGGAGATTGAAAACTTAGGACAAAAAGCAGTGGCGTTTCCATTTGATGCAAACAATTACAAAAGTGGACAAGAGTTTGTTAAGAAAGCAACCGATTATCTTCAAAAAGAAAACAACTCGCCAAACTTCGATTTCCTTATCAATAATGCTGGAACAGGAACATTCAACATGGTGTCAGATACTACAGAAACACAATTTGACGAAATGATGAATGTACACTTAAAAAGCATCTATTTCTTTACACAAGCAGCGTTACCATTTTTAAATGAAAGTGGACGCATTATCAATATTTCAAGTGGCTTGACGCGATTTAGTTTCCCAGGAATGTCAGCGTATGCGATGATGAAAGGTGGCATAGAAGTCTTTACACGCTATTTGGCAAAAGAATTAGGCGCACGAAAAATAACCGCTAATGTCGTAGCACCAGGAGCTATTGCAACCGATTTTGCAGGCGGATCTAACAAACAAGAAGACAAAGTGAATATTATTGCCAGTGTAACCGCATTAGGTAGAGTAGGAGAAGCGGAAGATATCGGAGGCGTCGTAGCCTTTTTATGTTCCGACAAAGCAGGTTGGATTAATGGACAGCGTATTGAAGTTTCTGGAGGCATGTTGGTTTAGGGAAATTATAAATGTAAAATGCTAAATTTTAAATGTAAAAGTGTTTCTAAGCACCTGTATTTTTTCAATGTACAAAGTGTCACTTCGATTTCTATGACAAAAACAAGTGATTTTGATACAAATTTTGAATTATTTCACGGCTAACTTTTGAAACGTCTTTGCGAAAGTTTTGTAAAAACTTGTGGCAATCTGTTACTTTGAAAAACAGAATTTATGTTACGACAAACAGATTACCACGTCACTATCGTTCCTCGTAAAGACGTATCAATTTTAACAGTTTATGTTTTGAAACAAAAAAAAGAAACAACAACTTAGCTAACAGCTAACAGCTAACAGCTAACAGCTAACAGCTAACAGCTAACAGCTAATCTACCTAACGACATGAAAAAAAGAAAACATTTCAAAAAAATAAGTGATTATCACAAATTTGCCAACATCGCTGCGCCCGAACATCCACTGATTAGTTTGGTTGATTACGGTAAGGTACAATATGACGCAAACATTGAAGATTTGCAATGGATGCAAGATTATTATACCATTGGACTCAAGCGAAATATTCCATACAAGTTTTTTTACGGACAGCAAGCCTACGATTTTGATGAAGGTTTAATGACATTCATTGCGCCGAATCAAGTAATGAGTTTACAGAACAATCCGAATGTGCATCACAAACCATCTGGATATTTACTGTTGATTCATCCTGATTTCTTATGGAAAAGTTCGTTAACTGCACAAATAAACCAATATGAGTTTTTTGGTTATAGTGTAAACGAAGCGTTATTTCTATCTGAAAAAGAAGAACAACAAATCATTGCCATCCTTCAAAACATTGAACAAGAATATCAATCCAATATTGACAAGTTTAGTAGTAAAATCATCATTGCGCAATTGGAGTTGTTGTTGAATTATGCTGAACGTTTTTACGAGCGACAGTTCATCACCCGAAAAATAGCCAATCATCAAGTTTTAGGACAGCTTGAAACCTTGCTGAATACGTATTTTAATGATGAAAATGCACTCGAAAACGGATTGCCAACGGTACAATTTGTAGCAGACAGTTTGCATTTATCGCCAAATTATCTCAGTAGTATGCTTAAATCTTTGACAGGACAAAGTACGCAGCAACACATTCACAACAAGCTCATTGAAAAAGCAAAAGAACAGCTTTCTATTACACAACAAAGCATTAGTCAAATAGCATATAGTCTTGGTTTTGAGCGACCAGCTTCGTTTACCAAGCTTTTTAAAACAAAAACGGAAATGTCTCCGATGGAATTTAGGAAAACGTTTAATTGATTGATTAGTGGTGCGTATTGAGATTGTTTCACACGTTATTGCAAAATTACAAATATTAGATTTGTCTCATCGAGCATTATTGAGATTAAAATATATATTAATTGAAGATACCTAGCGAAGCTATCGAGGTGCTGAATTTAATATGAAAATAATCTACTATAAAACAATCTTTCTGATTTTTGCTTTAAAATTGCTCTCAAAAGAAAAGTTCTAAAATTATGTAGCAATTTGAGCTTTTTTGTCTTTAGAATACCAAACTAAAAACGGAACCTTCATTTTCAATACTCTTAACGATGATTCGTCCTTTATGAAGTAGCATGATTTGCTTGCATAAACTCAGTCCAATGCCGCTTCCAGTGGTTTTACTCGTGAAGA
>CAZHSA010000402.1:0-3510 GCA_964535135.1 uncultured Kordia sp. | reverse complement strand
CTTTTAGCTACAAAAGAATTTTCAGATAGATATAATGCAACTTGTTGGAAGGACGTTGTAAATATTTACATAAATAATCTTGATAAAAACCTTTGGGAAATTGATGAATTAGCTGTTCAATATTTCATCAAAGATTCAACAGAAAATGTCAATTACCATTTAAATAATATTCCACCTGGTCCAAATGGTGGACCAAGAACAAAAATTCAAAGAGAAGCAAACGAATCAATATTGGAAGGTTTAAAGGAACACGGAAGTTGGACAATTGAACTTTACAAAAGATTCGCATCTCAAAAGCTTACTAAAATTGACCCGAGTAAAATAATTGATACAACAAAACTCAAGGAATTAAATAATGTTCTTATAACCTACGATGCAATAAATTTTGGATGGATTAATGTAGATTTCTTCTACGAAGACCCAAAATCAAGTCCAACTAAACTTGCTGTAAAGACTACAAAACAGTCAAATATAACAAGCCTGATTTTAGCAGAAAGAAACGTAATTTTAAGCGGAATAGAAAAAGCAACTAATGAATATTGGTTCACGAAAAATGAAGATGGTTTTTGCCAATTACCAAAAGGGGAAAAAGCAATAATTATTTCAATTGGATTTGATAATAACGGACTTGTTTTCGGTGAGAAAATTATCGTTATTGGAGAAAACGAAGAAGAAATTGTTGAAGTGAAACCGATAAGCGGAATTGAATTAAAAGAAAAGTTGAATAAATACGGTAGCTAACAATGGTAACCGTTGCACAACTCTATAATTTCAAAAAAAACAAGACATTCTCAGGGCTTCTTGTACGGTTCATATTTTTAGTTTTATAATATTTGATATTTCTAAATAAGCCTTGTCAATCATCTGGCAAACAAAAATCCATAAACAAAAAAACTTTCACATAGTTTTTATACATTGTAGTCATAAGAAATACACTTATGATCTACATACTACGTAAGAGCTTTTTACTATTATTTTTTATGGCAATGTCTATGGTTGTGCATGCGCAAGAAAAGCCTTTTGAAGTTGCTACGCCCGAATCGGTTCGCATGTCAAGTGACAGCTTGCAAGCGATGAATACACATTTTCATAATTTGGTAGATCAACGGCAATTGGCAGGTATTCAAACAGCAATTTTACGCAATGGAAAACTCGTTCATTTTGATTCGTACGGTTATGCCAATCTTGAAGAGAAAAAAATAGTAGACGCGCAAAGCATCTTTCGAATTTTTTCCATGACCAAACCGATTGTTTCTGTAGCATTAATGCAATTATATGAGCAAGGAAAATTCAAACTAGAAGATCCACTGTACAAATACTTGCCAGCGTTCAAAGAAATGCAGATCTATACAGATTCAACACTGATTCCTGCCCAAAATCCCATTCGAATTATTGATCTTTTACGACACACTTCTGGCTTTAGCTATGGAAGAACACCACATGCCGAGTTAAACCAAATCTATGCCGAAGCGAATTTATACAGTTCTCAAAACAACAAAGAATTCGTAGCCAAACTAAGCAAACTTCCGCTATCCTTTGAACCTGGAACAGACTGGCAATACGGGCTTTCAACAAATATTTGTGGACATTTAGTCGAAGTATTTTCTGGAAAATCGTTAAAAAACTATGTAAAGGATCACATTTTTACACCGTTAGACATGAATAACACTTATTTTCAATTGCCTAAAGAACAAATAGAACACTTTACAGTTGGTTATCGCTGGCAAGCAGAAACTGGAATATTCGTATCAGAAAATCAACGAAACAATCGCTATACGCAAGAAGTGAGCTTATACAATGGCGGCGGCGGATTGGTGTCAACGACGATGGATTATTTAAAGTTCTGTCAGATGCTTTTGCAAGAAGGTACATTTAATAAACATACTATTTTACAAAAAGAAACGGTGCAACTCATCCTAAAAGATCATTTGCAGGAAGTGAGACAATACCAAGAACGTTTCCGACTTCCGTTAGGCGAATATGGATTTGGGTTAGGATTTGCAATCAGAGGCACTAGCGAAACCGAACTTGACAATATATTCGGTTGGGGCGGCGCAGTTGGCACCTACTTTAAAATAGATACCGATCATAACTTGGCATATGTCATGATGATACAATTATCTCCGTACCGACAGTTAGGCTTGCGTCAATTGTTTCAACAATATGTAAGGTCTGCTATTCTAAAATGAGGAAGTGAAGAAATTTTCAAAAAATAGTACAGCATAAACTAGAAACAACAAACTTTCATTCCCAAATCTTTTCCGTATTTTTACAGTAAAAGAAATATCTAGTAAAAACTTCACATTTCAACTAGAAAATCGAAAAAGAAAGGAACCATTCATGACTCGAATGAATTTTAATTACGGAAAAGGCTTTACATTCAGTAAGCACATTCCAGAAGAAGTATCGCATTTTGAACGTGTATTTGATATTTTTAAAGATATTCTTACACATACTTCGGGCGATATTGACGAAGCGTTTGATTGGCTTGAAACGCTCGACAAAGAATACCAAATTTTTTCAGATGAATATACGTTAGAAGATTTTGAAAATGATCTGAAGAAACGCGGTTATATCAAAGAAGAGATTGATCCCGAAAAAGGAAACACAGGCAACGGACCCGGAACAGGGAAAAAACTGCTGACGGCAAAAATGGAAGCTGCTTTACGTTCGTATGCCTTAGAACAAATATTTGGGAAGCTGAAGAAAAGCGGTTTAGGAAATCATCGGACAACCAAACAAGGGACTGGAGATGAACGTGTGGGCGATCATCGGGCGTTTCAATTTGGAGACGATTTGGCGATGATCAACATGACGGAAAGCATCAAAAATGCACAAGTGAATAATGGAATTGGCGATTTACGCATTACAGAAAATGACTTGATCGTTGAAGAAACCAAGCACAAAGCGCAAATGAGTACGGTGTTGATGATTGATATCAGTCACTCCATGATTTTGTATGGAGAAGATCGCATCACGCCTGCAAAAAAAGTTGCTATGGCGTTGGTAGAATTGATTCACCGCAAATATCCAAAAGATTCTATTGACGTGATTGTTTTTGGAAATGAAGCATGGCCGATCAAAATTAAAGATTTACCCTATTTAAAAGTCGGTCCGTATCACACAAATACTGTGGCGGGACTGGAATTGGCGATGGACATTCTCCGCCGAAAGCGAAATACCAACAAACAAATTTTTATGATTACTGACGGAAAACCAAGCTGTCTGACCTTGCCAAATGGCGAATTTTACAAAAACAGTTTCGGTTTGGACGAACGCATCGTTTCGCAATGTCTCAATAAAGCCGCTCAAGCGCGAAAACTGAAAATCCCGATTACCACGTTTATGATTGCGCAAGATCCGTATTTAAAGCGTTTTGTAGAGATTTTTACAGAACAAAATAGGGGAAAAGCATTCCTAACAGGTTTGTCTGGCTTGGGCCAAATGATTTTTGAAGATTACGAAAAAAATAGAATTAAACGCATTTAACAGTCAAGAATGAAGCAAGAA
>CAZHSA010000401.1:0-3518 GCA_964535135.1 uncultured Kordia sp. | reverse complement strand
TTCGATTTAAAATTCAACATTTATAATTTAACATGCTAACTTCCGTATTCGTTACGGGTTGCTAGAAAAAACAAATTGACAAAAAACAAAAAAACAAATAAACAAATTCACACACAACCAACACCCAAACACCTAATACCTAAAAATCCCAAACCTACTTAGATCGTGAACCTACAAATTGTTGCGACTTGTTCTTAAATAACACATTAAAGGTTGTCAAACTTCCGTAGATACGTGTAATATACTGTTGTAAGTCAATTTTTTCCTGTTCCTCTAAATTGCTTGAATTAATTTTTTGTTCCATCACACGGATGCGATCGCGTACCATTACGATTTTATGAAAGAAACCGTCAATTGGCAATTCTTTACTTTTCAAATTGGTGTCGCCAGGTTCTAAAATCAACTTCCCGCCTTTCCATTTATCGCCAATTGGAACAATTTCAGACACATCTGACCATTTTTTAAGCATATTGCGCAAAATAGTTTCTACTTCATAAAAACTTACGGTATCTACTTCGTCTTCAACCGCGTCAATAATTTCAAAATCGCTGTCAATGTCTATCGTTTCCAGTCCATTTTCTATAAAGGTTACCCAATAATGTTTTGCTGTTACATTCGTTACTACGCCTAATCCATACTCAGGATGTTTGATACGAGAGCTTATTCCTAAAATATTCATAATTTTGGTATTGTTATTGTTTATTACGAATTCAAGTTTAATATTTTGTAAATTGAATTTCTAAAAGTAAAAATACATATCACATGCGAAACCTGACACTATATTCCATAAAAAATATGACTTTTCTATTACTTTTTAGTTCTATGTTTCTCGCTTGCGCGGAAGATAAAAAAAGTGCGGTGGTTGCTGATGTGAATGTCACTGCGCCGAAAGAACCTACAACTCAGGTTGAAACAGAAAAAAGCTTGATCAATCCCGAAGGAAAAACCATTCAAGAACGCTTCAACACGCCAAAAAACTTTACGAGAGTTCCTCTAAGCAAAAAAGATTTTGGTTCGTATCTGCGAAAATTACCACTAAAACCGTTCAATAGTAAAGTAAAATACTATGACGGACGCGAAAAATACAATGATAATGTATACATCTCTGTAGTCGATATGGAAATTGGCACGCGCGATTTACAACAATGTGCCGATGCTGTGATGCGCTTACGCGGAGAATTCTTATTTGAACAAAAGCGTTTACAAGACATTCACTTTAATTTTGTTTCCGACGGAAAACCACGCTATTTTAAGAAATATGCCAAAGGTGATCATTCCTATAAAAAATTTCGCCGCTACATGAATTATATCTTTGCGTATGCCAACACGGCTTCGCTGCGAAAAGAATTAGCCAAAGTACCAAACATTGAAAACATACAAGTGGGCGATGTGTTTATTCAACAAGGAAATCCGTTCGGACATGCAGTCATTGTAGTAGATGTTGCCAGCAATGCAGCAGGTGAAAAAATATTCATGATTGCACAAAGTTATATGCCAGCACAGGAAACACAAATATTAGTCAACACTAACAACGAGACGTTAAGTCCTTGGTATAAAGCAAAAAAAGGTACATTGCACACGCCAGAATGGACTTTTCAAAGCAGTGATTTAAGACGCTTTAAAAACTAATCATAAAAAATAGTCTCTAAACCAAATACATGAAGAAAATCGCCAAATCGCTAGGAAAACTCATCTTAGGAATACTCGTTACACTATTAATTGTATTTGTTATTGTATACATAACCTATAATGAACCACTTCCGCAAGGAAAAAAAGGCGATGCTGCCGATGCAATGGCAACTAAAATGCTGACTGCTTTAAACTATGACGCGTATAAAAACACACGCTACATCCGTTGGAGCTTTCGTGGGGCGCATCATTACGTATGGGATAAAGATCAATATAAAGTTGATGTTTCTTGGGATGACATAAAAGTGAATCTCAACCTAAAACAACTCAATACAAGTACCGTTACGGTCAATGGAAACACTATTACCACTGATGAAGCTTCCGAATATATAGGCACAGCTCTCGCCTACTTTCACAACGATTCCTTTTGGGTAGTGGCGCCATACAAAGTATTTGATGAAGGTGTAACCCGTAGTATTGCTAAAAATGAAGCAGGCGAAGAAGGATTACTCATCACTTATACTTCTGGTGGTACAACACCTGGTGATTCTTACTTGTGGTTTTTAGACGAAAATGGACGTCCAAAAGGCTATCAAATGTGGGTTGATATCATTCCTATTGGAGGTTTGTATGCTTCTTGGGACAATTGGCAAACGATGGAAAGTGGTATTCCTTTGTCTACATTACACACTTTATTAATCCTAGACATTGAAGTAGAAAATATTAGCGCGTGGAATTAAAAACTGCATATTTGTTAAATTTTTGATTGATTTCATATTAATTGTTAAAGTTTTCCTATCATATTTTAAAAAAAAAGTTAACTTTATCGCACTTTTATTAAACTAAAAACTTCTATAATCTAATTAATCATTATGAAAAAGAACTACTTTTTTTTATTGATGCTGATTCCCTTATTAGGATTTTCGCAAGGAAAATCGTTTTGGAAAACAGCAAGCAATACTAATTACGAACCAGAAAAACTCCTAGAAAGAACCTCTTTCCCAACGCAATACGACACGTATACGTTAGATTTTCAATCGCTTAAGCAATTATTAGCAGATGCTCCAGACAGAGACTTAAATATCCAATCGGAAATTGTAGTTGAGTTCCCAGTTGCAGAAGGAAAATTAGAAACCTTTGAAGTATACAATGCTTCAGTATTAGAGCCTTCATTTGCAGCAAACTACCCAGACATTCAATCGTATGTAGCTGTAAGTAGAGAAAATACAGGAACTGTGATTCGTTTCTCAACAACCATCTTCGGATTTCACGCAACGGTACATAAAATTGGTTCAACAATGTATATTGATCCAATGACGACAGATTTACAAACGTATATGATGTATGAAAAAGCAAATCTCTATAGAGAAGTGCAAGAAGATATTTCATGCTTAGTAGATGACAATTCAGGAAACAATCTTGGTAGAGCTAGTGCTTTAGATGATGAACCTGCAGAACTTGAAAACGCTAATGATGGTCAGTTAAGAACATTTCGTTTAGCGTTAGCTTGTACACAAGAATATGCAAACTTTCATATCAATGCGGCTGGACAAGCAGCAGCATCAGATGCTGTAAAAAGAGCTACCGTATTAGCAGCAATGAACGTTACAATGACGAGAGTAAATGCTGTATTTGAAAGAGACATGTCATTAACAATGACTTTAGTAGACAATACAAGTATCATCTTCTTAGCTGAAAATGATGGATATACAGATAGTGATGCAAATCAGTTAATCAACCAAAATGTATCAATCGTAAACTTAAACATTGGTGTTGCAAACTATGACATCGGTCACGTATTCACAACTGGTGGTGGTGGATTGGCTTCACTTGGAGGAATTTGTTTCAGCAATTCAAAAGCTGCTGGGGTAACAGGTTCTCCAAACCCT
>CAZHSA010000400.1:0-3544 GCA_964535135.1 uncultured Kordia sp. | reverse complement strand
TTAAAAAATATACGCTTTTTTTATGGATATCGTAAAAAAGCGTATATTGTTCTCATAATAACTAAACCAAAAGACTTATGAGAGCATATCTATCAATTTTAGCTATGTTGGTTTGCGCAGGATTATACGCACAAACTAATGTTAGCGGAAAAGTTGTGGATGGCAATAACATGCCAATTCCCGGTGTAAACATTGTTGTAGTAGGAACTTCTACAGGAACAAGTACTGATTTTGACGGAAAATTCAAGTTAAAAGTAGATCAAGCACCACCCTTTAAAATTACAGCAAGTAGTGTCGGTTTTGATAACACTACTGTAGAAATTACCAAAAACAACGAAGACGTTACTATTGTTCTTAAAGAAGGAACAGAGTTGGACGAAATCGTTCTTTCAGCCTCAAGAACACCAGAAAGAATTAGAGAATCTCCTGTGACGGTAGAACGTATGGATGCAAGAGCTATTAGAAACTCTTCTGCACCAACGTACTATGACGCGTTAGAGAACTTAAAAGGTGTTGATGTCAATACAAATAGTTTAACATTCAAATCGGTTAACACTAGAGGTTTTGCAACATTTGCCAATACAAGATTTATGCAGTTGGTTGATGGAATGGACAACTCTTCTCCAGCCTTAAACTTTGCTCTTGGAAATTTATTAGGAATGTCTGAATTAGATGTAGATACGGTAGAATTACTGCCAGGTGCATCTTCTGCATTATACGGAGCAAATGCTTTCAACGGTATTATGTTTATGCGTAGTAAAGACCCTTATAAGCACCAAGGAATTACATTTTATGCTAAATCAGGAATGACTTCCTCAAGCAATGCAGGTGATAATGTTTTTGTTGACTTTGGGTTTAGAGCAGCGCATGCATTCAGTGATAAATTAGCTGTAAAAGCTTCTTTCTCTTTCCTAAATGGTACAGAGTGGTTTGCTACAGATTATACAAACTATGACGCTACTACAGGTGATGCCATTACTGGTGATAGAACAAATCCAGGATACAATGGATTAAACATCTACGGTGATGAAGTTGATACTACGTTAGATTTTGATGCGATTGCAGGAACACCAGCAGGAACTTTTGGTTCTGAAAGAATATCTAGAACAGGATATGAAGAACGCGATTTAATGGATTATGATGCAGAAAGTGTAAAAGCAGATTTAGCATTACATTATAAGCCTTGGGCAAACGACTTTACCGTAATTTGGAATTCGAAAATTGGTCGAGGAAATACAATCTATCAAGGAGCAAACAGATATTCTATCAAAAACTTCTTCATGCAGCAGCATAAATTAGAAGTTCGTAATGACAATTTCTTTATTAGAGGTTATGTAACTGCGGAAAAAGCAGGAGACTCATACGATACACGTTTTACGGCGATTAACGTAAACAGAAGATGGAAATCAGATCAGCAGTGGTTTACAGAATACGCTACAGGATACTTAGGAGCAATTACAGGAGCTGTTCCTGGAGTAACGCCAGGAGATCCTACGATAGCACATGCCTTTGCAAGAGGTGTTGCAGATACTGGTCGTTTAGTGCCAGGAACGCCAGGGTTTAGAAATGCATTAAACTCTGTGACTGCAGATGGAGACTTATTAACAGGTTCTCGTTTTATTGACAATACGAAACTATACCATGTTGATGTAAACTATAACTTTTCACACTTAATCGACGTTGCCGACATTCAAGTTGGTGGATCGTTCCGTGAATATGTATTAGACTCTCAAGGAACTATCTTTACAGATATTGACGGACCTATCCGTTACGACGAATATGGTGCGTACTTACAAGTACAAAAGAAGTTTATGGAAGACAAAATGAAGTTTACAGGTTCTATTCGTTATGATAAGGCACAAAACTTTGATGGAAACTTCTCTCCAAGAATATCGTTAGTATATTCGCCAGACGAAGCTAAAAAGCACAACTTTAGAGCTTCATTCCAAACAGGATTCCGTAATCCAACGACACAAGATCAATATATTGGTTTAGATGTTGGAAACGCTATTTTAGTGGGATCGGCTCCAGACAACTTAGATCGTTACACAACACGACCAATTACGAACAACTTCCCAGCAGGATTAGAAGCATTTGGTTTAGACAGAACAGTAACGCTTTCTGGAAACGACGCATATAACAATTCATATACCTTATCATCTTTCCAAGCATTTGGTGCAACTGGTGATGTTTCATTATTAGAACAAGCTAATTTTGATTTTGTAAAACCAGAACAAGTATCTGCGTTTGAAGTAGGATATCGAGGAATTGTATATGACAATATCTCGGTAGATGTAAGTGCATATTATAATGCGTACAAAGACTTTATTGCTAACAGAACAGTAATTGTTCCTAACTATGGTAATGTAGATCTATCAGATATTACAGATTTAACTCCTATAGGTGGAGGGCCAACACCAAATGCATTAATTGCAGCGTCTAATGGTGACTTTACGCCGTTCCAATTATACTCTAACTCAAATGCTGATATTAACTCGTATGGAGTAGCAATTGGAGTAAATACAAAAGTATTTGGCGATTATGATTTTGGAATGAACTATACCTACGCAAAACTTGACTTTGATCAAGCAAGCGATCCAGATTTTGAAACTAACTTTAACACGCCAGAACATAAAGTAAAAGCTTCTTTCGGAAATAGAAATCTTTTTGACAACTTCGGATTCAATGTAAATTGGAGATGGAATGATGCATTCCTTTGGGAATCAACTTTTGCTGACGGAATGGTAACTGCACGTTCATTATTTGATGTACAAGTAAACTACCGTTACAAAAAATCAACATTCAAATTAGGTGCCGCAAATATTTTAGGACATGAATATGTAAGTGCCCCTGGAGTTGGTACTATTGGAGCTCAATACTTTATTTCTTGGGTAATCAACTAATAAAAAACACAAAACTCAAATAACTAAAAGCGTACCCTTGGGTGCGCTTTTTTTATGAAATCAAGATTCAAAAAGTCGAAAAATACGAGCAGAAATCAAGGTTTTTATATAAATCGTAAAAATCATCCCAAAACACTACTTATTTTAATTAATAAAATATATCTTTGCACCGCGAAAAAAGGTCATGTTTTAGCATAAAATATGAAATCCGATTTTCAGTATTTAATAACCTAAACATTAAACACTTAAGTAATGTCAAAAGTTACAGGTAAAGTTGCACAAATTATAGGACCTGTTGTTGATGTAGAATTCAGCACAGGAAATGAACTTCCAAAAATTTACGATTCATTAGAAATAGATAAAGCTGATGGTACTAAATTAGTATTAGAAGTACAATCTCACGTTGGAGAAAATACCGTTAGAACTATCTCTATGGATTCAACTGATGGATTAAGTAGAGGAGCTGATGTTCTTGCTACTGGAAATCCAATCAAAATGCCAATTGGAGATGATGTATATGGTCGTTTATTTAACGTTATTGGAGATGCAATTGATGGATTAGGAGATTTACCAAAAGCTGGTAAAGACGGATTATCTATTCACAGAGAAGCTCCTAAATTTGAAGATTTATCAACATCTAC
>CAZHSA010000399.1:0-3545 GCA_964535135.1 uncultured Kordia sp. | reverse complement strand
GAGATGAAAGGACGCGTTCCAGCAAGATCAGTAGTGATTCCAGGAAGTTATACGAAGAAATTCCCTGCTGGAGAATACCAAGTTCCCTGTGCCTTAATCATTGGAAAGCGCAAGGAAAGTACAAATAAAAAAACATCGTTAAACGATGCGTTGCGTGAGCATGATGTAGCGGTTTGATTTAGACACGCTTCGCTTTTAGACGCGGCTTCGCCTTTTGGATCGCTTCGCTTTTAGAGCGCACTTTGGCGCTTTTAGACTTGTTCGATATTTTTGAAACGTCATTACAAAGAAATATGACAAAGGAATCTGTTTTTTAGTAAAAGATTTCCATAAGTTTTTACAAAACTTTCGCAATGACGTTTCAAAATACTTCTCAATGTAAATTTGCCATGCAAATTCATTTAAAGTCACGTTTTAGATATATAAGATTTCGCTAAGTATCCTTAAATACTATATCTAAATAAGAGTGACTTAACACCAATCGCAAAATGATTGACCTGTTTTTGGAAGCCCTGAAGGATCTTCACAGATTAATCTAGAAACACTCACAGTGCATATCCATGTAATAAAAATTCCTCCTTTTACTTCTGAAGTGTCCAAACTTGAAATTGACTTTTTGTTCAATTGTAAATTTTTAAGATTTCGTTTTTTCATAATTATAAAATTTAAGTTAATACTACTTAAAAGTCTCTATTATGAATACTTGTTACCCAAGCTATGTACGTTTTATGAAAATTTTATGATCTTGAAAAAAACTCAACTACTCACCTACTAAAAGTCAAAGCGAGCGCGCGTCTATACGCGTTAGCGTTTCTTTAAATACTTCTTCTTCAAATATTTTTTACGATTGATTTTTCGCTTGAACGCCTGACTGTGTTTGAGTAACACATCTTGTACTTCGTGAAGATCTTTATTGGCGAGTTCGGCGTAACGTTTGCTGATGATATGAATCATTAATTTTGACAACCACAACCGTTTTAAATTTTCCATACGTTGTTCTAAATTCATCGGTTCAAACTTCATTCGGTTTAAGTCGATGAGATAAAAATCGTAGTGCTTGTCACGCTTTACAATTAAGGTATTCCCTGGAGAATGATCTAAAAAGTTGACATTGTTTTCATGCAATTGAAAGCAGAATTCGGCAAATTTTTCTAAGATGAATCGGCGGTTTTCAAACAACGGATCGTGAATCAACGCACGGAAATCAAAATCATAATCAATATGTGCGCTTACATAGTAACTTTCTTTCAATCCAAAAGTGGAATAATTTTCAATGTATGCAATAGGAAACGGAGTTTTAATCGCGTTTAGCAATAACTTTTCCGCATATTCAAACGAGCGTTTTGCTTTGGATGGGCGAATAAATTTATACACAAAACTATTGAACGCTTTCGGCACACGAAATGATTTGATATTTACCTTTTCTCCGTGTAAATCGAACGACTTGATAACGTTGCGTTCGCCTTTGGTAACATATTCGCCTTGCGATTCAAAATCCTTGATAAAGTCCAAAATTGCTTCTTTCTGATCTTGATATTTTGGATGAATGTGAACCGCTTGCATAGTTGAGTGATATCTGCCAAAGATAATTAAATACCGTTATTTTTTAATGGACTCGTTTAAACTTTTAGGATTTAAGCGAAAATTAGAAATTTTAAGTCCTGTAGAAAGCTTTTTTGAGTTTCATAGCAGCGTTACGAATCGAGAAAAGGTGAACACAGTACTTAAAAGAGCAATTTTTTAGCAAATTAAAAAAGTGTAAACGAGTTCAATCTCTAAACAAAAAAATCAAATACATGAAGTGAAATTTTAATAACAGCCGAAAAAATAATACTTTGCAAGCATTGCCGAGATCAATAGGTATTTGCATGAAAAAAATATTAATTATACAGAACAAACGTATTGGAGATGTCTTGATCAGTTCTGTTATTGCCAATAATAGTAAGAAAATATTTCCCGAAAGTCGCGTTGATTTTATGGCGTACGACTTTACAAATGGTGTCATTGAAAATAACCCGAATATTGACGTCATTATTCCAATCAATGAAAAAGAACTGAAAAAGATTCCGAACTTGATCAAAATGATTCGTAAAGTGCGAAAAGAGCGCTACGACATCATTTTTGATCCATATTCAAAGTTGCAAAGTCGCTTGATCTGCTATTTTTCAAAAGCGGAATATCGCATTGGCAATAAACGTAAACATAAAAAATTACCACTTCCCTTCTACTCGCACCCAACGAATTTGTTGGATGAAAAAACACATATTTGTGGAAAAGCCATTGAAGATCGCATCAACCTGATTACAAGTGTGTTTCCATTAGAAAATCCGGATTACGAACCAAAAATCACACTAACGGAAGCGGAAAAAAGCTATCCGAAATTGGACAATTACAAGCATCCTGTATTGATGTTAGGCATCTTGGGAAGCACGCCGCAAAAATCTATGCCGTATGAATATATTGCAGAAATTGTGGATTACCTTGCGTCCAATTACAAAGTGCATATTTTGTTTAACTATGCGCCACATCAAAAAGCGGAAGCGGATAAAATATATGCGTTATGCAAACACAAAAAAAGTATCATTTTAGACATTTATGAAGATAGTATTCGCGGTTTTATACGACTGATGAATGCGTGTGATGTAATGGTTGCGAATGAAGGTGGCATTGTACATATTGCCAAAGCATTGAACAAACCAACATTCACCATATTTTCACCGTATGTGAACAAAGATCATTGGGCGAGTTTTGAAGATGGAAAACTGCATGAATCTATTCATTTGTTAGAGGAAAAACCAGATTTATTTGATACTTTTACCTTTGAAGAGCGTAAAAAGATTGAGGAAGATCCGCATGCATTGTACAAAAAATTAACTCCAGAAATGATCATTCCGAAATTGGAAAAATTTTTAGCTTTACATTTAAAAAACTCGCATGAATCTACTAGATAAATTTCATAATTGGCGTCGAAAACTTCGCTGGAATAAGCAATACCGAAAAGGACGTTGGGATAATTTGCGCAATCCGATTGAATCGGAACGTTATTATACCATTATGAAGTTTATTGAATTGCACGGAAAGTCGCAACCAAGCATTCTCGATTTAGGTGCTGGCGAAGGTGTACTGAATGAATATTTGGATGCTAAAATTTTTAGTTACTTCTTGGGAATGGACTTTTCGGATGTTTCCATTCAAAAGGCTAAAGCTAGAAAATTTCCAAAAGCAGAATTTGTAACTGCCGATATTCACAACTATACGCCGAGTCAAAAGTTTGATGTCATTATTTTTAACGAAGCTTTTTATTATGTGCACGAATCGGAGAAGCAAAATGTTCTTGATAGAATGTTAGCACATTTAACAGCCGATGGAATTTTAATCGTTTCCATTTATCGTGAAGGTGTTGGCTGCTGGGAATATTTTGATAAACTCCAAAAACTAGATTTTACGACTGTAACCACCGATCAAGAGAAAACGTATTGGAAGATTGGAGTGTATAAATTTTAAATGTAAAATGCTAAATTTTAAATGTAAAAGTGTTTTATTCT
>CAZHSA010000398.1:0-3549 GCA_964535135.1 uncultured Kordia sp. | reverse complement strand
ATTGCTATGACTGGAGAAATTACACTTCGAGGAAAAGTATTGCCTGTTGGCGGCATCAAAGAAAAGATATTGGCAGCCAAACGCGCAGGTATCAAAGAAATTATTTTGTGCGAACAGAACAAGCGCGATATTTTAGAAATCAAAGAATCCTATTTAAAAGGACTTACATTTCATTACGTAACCGAAATGCGTGAAGTGATAAAACATGCAATTACAGATGAGCCTGTAAAGAATGCAAAAACGTTGTCAGTAGACTAACGGAATTTGAATTTTAAATTGAAAAATGAACTTGAACGTATGTTTGAGTTCATTTTTTTGTTTTGGTTCATGTTGAAAACGTTAATGATGTTTCAATTTTCAACTTCAATTTATATAATGTCACTTCGAGTGGTTTTTCGGAATAAAATATAGAAAAATTGTATTGAGAAGTATCTGAAAATACATAGTTGTTCTCGATACATTTTTATGTTCGCTTCACTACATAAAAATACTCGAATGGACGGTTAGCGTTTCAACTTTCAATTTCAACTTCAAACAACACTAAAAAATTCCAAATCTTTCTTATACAGATCTTCTAGGTTTTCAACATCGAGCGTGTTGAGATATTCTATAATTTCAAGCGCGTCCATTTTTGAAATGCTATCATCATACATACTCGGCACCAATTTCATCATCGTATTTTGAATGTGTGAAATAATCAGAATCATATCTTCACAATACACAGAAGGATTGTTGAACCCATTTTCTTTTTTATGACGATGTACCAAACGTCCGCCGCGACACACACTTGCAACAGGACATTCTAAGCATTTGGAACATAATTTTTCTGTACTTTCTTCAAAATAGAGTTTTCCTAACGGTAATTGTGTGATTTCTTTAAAATCATGCGAAAACACATTCATATTGGTTTTGGTAAAGTTTTCGCCACAGCCTTTCAAAGAGTCAATAGCTTCAATATCGCCATTGGTTTCTATAACCAGTGCATGTGCTTCGTGACGTGCAACTTTCTGTGAACCTAAAATGGCGTTCGTTAATCCATTAAAAAACGGAATAATTGGTCGGTTTTTATCCTGAATCCATAAATCGTATAATTCAATCAACCATTTTCCCATGGCTTTTGGTTGGTATGGGAAACTATCATGCGTATAATCGGGCAATAAGAAATTTACATAATCAGAGGATATGTCGGTTAAATGTGTATACGTTACTGCTGCCGATTCGTCAATATTCATCACACTAATTACTGAGACAAAACCGAGTTTGCGTTTGAGTAATTGTAAACCGCGAATGACATCGTCATAACTACCATTTTCTTTATGATCTTTCCGATACATATCGTGCGCTTTCTTTGTGCCGTCAAGACTTACGCCCGGAAATATTTTATATTCTTTTAAAACTGCTGCCCATTCATCGTCAATCAAAACGCCGTTGGTTTGTACGTTGTATTCAAAAGTAGTATCAGGGAACAATTCTTTTAAACTTTCCGCCTGACGGATAAATTTCCCAAAAAACGACTTGTCAATCAGCAAAGGTTCGCCACCGTGAAAGGTAAACGTAAACACTTCTTGAGGGTGATTTTTCAAGTAATTTGCCACACGTGTAATGATTTGTGGAATCATACTTTCTTTCATGAATTTTGGTTGATTTCGAAAAGAAGTATCGCCCAAATTATACATAAAACAGTACGAGCAATTCAAATTACAACGACTGGCAACTTTTAAAACTAAACGATTGAAATGCATAGGAAAAAGATTAAGATGAAAGTTTAATAACAGTTGCCCAACATGTTAAACTAAACACGTTTTATAAGGCATTTTGTTGAGCAACTGTTACGATTTTATGTTAGTGCTCAGCAATTATGCTTGTTCTCTCGTAGCAGAATGTTTAGCTTCTTCATACGGATAATCTCCTTCTTTAATGCAACGTCCTGTACCTTCATGCCAGTAATATCCGTCTGGACATCTTGGACCACCGCCACCAGTTGGGTAATGAATAATATCATCAAATGGAATATCTGCTACACCTCCAAAAATAGTGTCTAAATCTTTTATCTGCTTGTCAGATAACGCATCTACTGTTTTGTTTAAAAAAAAGTTTTTTTTCATAATAGTTTGATTGTTTTGGTCTCTACTCTAATCTTTAAAATGGCTTTTTGAGATCCTCCATTGGTGAATTAATTCTTTATCAATGTACGTTCGTTTTGTACTGAAAAACAAAGAAACTAAGTGCGGTTTTATAAAATATCATCAAAACTAATCTGCTTTAATCACCATATTTGTAAAGGATTGTCAATAAAAAGTGTAGTTTTGCCGCAGAATAAAAACCATTTAATAGAAATATCTGATTTTTTTAAAAAAGGCGTAAAATATTTATGATATGTACGCGTTTTGAATAAAGATTTTAGTTAATTTGTATACATGCAGAAGAAGATCCTCTTTTCCTTTTTTTTGTTTATCACTACGTTGGCTTCCGCACAAATCGGAGGTAGATACACGTACCAGTTTTTAAACTTAGTTTCTTCACCAAGGCAAGCCGCTTTGGGAGGGAAAGTGATCACCAATTATGATAAAGATGTAAATCAGGCATTGTTCAATCCTGCAACGATTAATTACAGGATGGACAATCAACTGTCTGTCAATTATGTCAACTATTTAGGAGATGTCAATTATGGTTCGGCAGCGTATGCGTATACGTGGGATAGAAGAGTGCAAACTTTTTATGCAGGTGTTACGTATGTATCGTATGGTCAGTTTGATGGTTTTGATGAACAGGGAAATGCTACAGGAAGCTTTACAGGAAATGAAGTTGCGCTGTCTTTAGGATATGCGTATAACATTCCTCGTACAGATATTCATGTTGGTGCCAATGCAAAATTTATCAACTCAAAATTAGAGCAATACAATTCTTTTGGTGGTGCTGTAGACTTGGGATTGATGTATGTTAATGAAGAATTAGAATTCAATGTTGCACTCGTTGCCCGAAACTTGGGAGTGCAATTCACCACATATGCAGGTGTGCAAGAACAATTGCCTTTTGAATTGATTTTAGGATTGTCACAGAAATTAGAGCATGTTCCGATTCGCTGGCATCTTACTTTTGAAAATTTACAGGAATGGAACATTGCGTTTGCCAATCCGAACAGAGCAGAGCAATCTATTGAAGGCGGTGTCACAGAAGAAGAAGTTACGTTTTTCCAAAACATTATTCGTCGTACCATTGTTGGTGTAGAATTGTTTCCTGATAAAGGTTTTAATATTCGCTTAGGTTATAACTTCCGTAGAGGTGAAGAATTGAAAATTATTGATCAGCGAAATTTTTCAGGAGTTACCGCAGGATTCGGACTTCGAATCAACAAATTCAAATTTAATTACACCTACGCACGGTATGCTATTGCAGCCAATACAAGTATGTTTGGTGTAACGCTCAACTTACAATAAACTTTCGCCAAAAGGCACAAAGGTCGCGATCATGAAAAAAATTATCATTGCCATTGATGGCTTCTCATCCACAGGAAAAAGTACGATTGCCAAACAACTAGCTAAAGAATTA
>CAZHSA010000397.1:0-3561 GCA_964535135.1 uncultured Kordia sp. | reverse complement strand
TAGCCCTAAAAAAGAAATAACTTGCTACAACAAAACCTATAAACAATACGGTTTTGGGGCTTAAAAGCTAAGGTCTGCGTATTTTTATGATGTCGCGAAATCTTTGGGATTTCGCTTTGACCCAAAAAAGAAAAAACAAAACCAAAAGATTGCGCTATGTGCGTAGCGGAAAGCAAACGCTAGTTTGCTCCCGTACTGTTCATAGCTAAGGCGTTGTGGTTAATTTTCAAGAGCAAACAAATCTTCACCAATCTTATTATGATTTAACAGAAATATGAAAATAAAACTGATTTTAATCTTTCTTGTTATTAGCCAAATTGGTTGGAGCCAAAACTGTGATTTTGAAATACGAAATTTATCAAATCAACTAAATGGAGAATTCAATATTATTGATATTTCAGATTACGAAAAAGTAAAAAACAGCGCCGAAAAGTATATCGACTTTACTCCTATGTCAGAATTGGATTTGACAACAAAATACCCTGAGATATTTAAACTAACAGATTCGTGCTATGTCTTTCCTGCGAGCTCCAATAATCATATGGCCATCAAAACAGGTGAATTGAAAGCCTGTAAAAATAAAACACAAACAAAAGCTTATTCTAATTACGATTTTAAAGGAGTTTACTGCGAAAATGGACTTATTCAAGTTCAAGGTTATGAAAGCTCGGGTTTTCTCTCAATAGACCTATCAAATGGACTAACTAGCTATACAATAGGTAAACCTTTGACCTCAAATGGAGAAACAGCTGTCTCCTACTCCAACTCGTATGGAGAAGAAGAAATTACGTTGACGGACTTATGGACTAAAAAGCAATACGTAATTTTAATTGAAGGTTGGCGGACAAAAGAATCGCAAGTTCAAGACAATATATATTATTTAAAGCTTGAATCAGAATTTCAAACTGACTGCGCTAGAGAAAGTCAATACATCAAATTGCGTGCAAAAAACTAACCACAACAAAACCTATAAACAATACGGTTTTGAGGTTTAAAAGCTAAGGTCTGCGTATTTTTATGAAGTCGCGAAATCTTTAGGATTTCGCTTTGGACAGAAAAAAAGAAAAAACAAAACCAAAAGATTGCGCTATTTGCGTAGCGGAAAGCAAACGCTAGTTTGCTCCCGTACTGTTCATAGCTCAGGCGTTAGGGGCAATTTTAAAAATGAACCAGATACTTAATATTGAAAATATAGAAATAGGAGACTTTCTGTCTTTTAGAGACACTAATAAAAACTTTAGAGTTCTTTTTTGTGTTTCGGTTTTTAAAGAAAAAGAACCTTTCTATTTTAATTTTGCTGCAACAACGATTAATCAAAAAAATAAGCCAACAAAAGAGCAAATTATCGAAAGTGGTTTTTATGGAATTGTCAATAGAAAAAAACTCTACTTCAAAACAGATGAAAATGCCAATTCTAAAATGTGGAAAGACCACCATCCAGAAATTAACCCATTTTTAGTTGGAGTTTATGGATTAACAATTTGGCTGAAAGACCTCATACGATTTCAAGAGCATTTTGAATTTATTGAAAATATCCCCATTCTTAAAAACCTACATTTAAGTGGTAATGGCAGTATGAACGCAAGTAGCTTAGAATCTCTAAACAAATTATTTATATCCAATATTGATGAAGTTATGTCTGAGCGAAGGCAAAAAGCCGTAGTGATTTCTTCCATTCTATTGAAAAATGAAAATCAAAGCAAAGAATCAAGCAGCAACAATAATATTTGGGCAAAGTTAAAATCTATGTGGTCTTAAATAACGTTCGGATTTTTAGCTAGTTTGTGCAGATGGACATCACTCAAACGCAACTGTTGACTAGATGGACTTTTCACTCGGTTGGAAAAAATTAAAGAAAAACGCAATCAAACCGGCACACTCAGACGAAAAAAACTGCCCCTAACAAAGCCTAAACCTAATGCGGACTAATGGGCTAAACCGAAAGGTCTGTGTATATTTATAATGTCGCTAAATCTTATGGATTTAGCTTTGGACAAGAAAAGAAAAAGCAAAACAATAAGCTTTAGCTGCGTCGGCAGACGGAAACAAAAAGTTTCCTTGCCTCCGCACTACGCTTAGCCCAACCGTTGTAAACAATTTAAATCCACTAAATAGAAATTTTGAATAACAGGATGAATATTGTTGATTTTACATTATAACTATTAAGAAATGAATGCATACTAACAGACATGGTTTAAGCAGAAACATTCCATCTGAAACCAAGAGAAAAATTAGAAAGGAATGTGGTTTTGGATGCGTAGTTTGTGGTGGTGCTATTTACGAATATGAGCATATAGAACCGGAGTTTGCCAATGCGAAGGCTCATGAAGTGGATAAAATCGCCCTTTTATGCGGTAGCTGCCATTTAAAAGTTACTAAGGGATTATGGTCAAAAGAAAAGATTTCTGAACATAGGAAAAATCCATTTTCCTTCGAACATGGCGATTCACGCTATCTAATGGATATTAGTGTTCGAAACAAATTTCATATTTCCTTAGGTAAATGTGTTTTTATAGATACCACTAACTTAATAGAAATAGACAATAAAGTAATACTGAAAATACTACCTCCAGAAATAAAAAACACCCCACCACGAATTATAGCGAATTTTTTTGACCAGCACGGTAATGAAGTTGCCTCAATTGACAATAATGAGTGGATTGGAAACGTAACTGCATTCGATATAGAGTTCATAGGTAGTGAAATATCAATACGAAGTAAAAAGTACGAAATTGATTTAAAAATTAAAATTACCCATCCGAACATCATTAACATAAGCAAAATAAACCTTAAATATAATTCCTGTAGAATTTATGGAGACACTAAAAGTGGGTTTACCTTAAAGTCAAAAAGCACCGAAATTCTTTTTGGGAAGGTAGACAGAACATTTCGTAAAGTTAACTACGGTATGTTTATTAAGGGAGGAGATATTTTTCTTTCAGAAACTAAACTTTTCGAATTTAAAACAAAAAACAAAACCTCTGTAGAAGTAAAACCTGGATACATTAAGGCTGTAGGAGATATAGCTGTTGAAGTCAAAGAAAAAGGAAATCCAAATGGACAATTCAAATTTACATCAACTGGACCAAATGAGAATTCGTTTGTTGAATTCCAGATGCCTTTAGATGATTCGAAAAGGTACACCATAAATCTAAACAATACCTTACCAAAAAATTCTTTATGCTTTTGTGGTAGTACTTTAAAATATGAAAAATGTTGTAGAAAAAATAAGGGAATTATCAACTCTATATTAAAAACAAAAATAATCTCTCATTGCATAACCGATGTAATCGGAAGACATAAACTAAAGCATGTAATTTTTGATATTAAATATGTAAAAAATGATATACCAACTAAACTATTTGTATCAGAAAAAAACGAACTAAAGCTCATTTTCAACTCTGCAAACATACCGAATCTCAATAGAGTTGGATTTTCTTTAATGCTTTTCGATTGTATAAAGAATAACTTTCATTATTACTTGGACAATATATACTCTGATAAAAGATGTAAAGCTTCAGCATAATGTTTACCGGTTAAGGATAAAGTTAATTGATAGTT
>CAZHSA010000396.1:0-3572 GCA_964535135.1 uncultured Kordia sp. | reverse complement strand
AATCACAGGAATTAAAGATGCTCGTGAAGTAAAAGTTGGAGATACCATTACAGATGCCAAAACACCTACAACCAATGCTATTGAAGGTTTTGAGGACGTAAAACCAATGGTTTTTGCAGGTATTTATCCTGTTGATACGGAAGATTATGAAGAATTGCGTAATTCAATGGAAAAGCTTCAATTAAATGATGCTTCTTTGGTATTTACACCTGAAAGTTCGGCCGCTTTAGGATTTGGTTTCCGTTGTGGATTTTTAGGAATGTTGCACATGGAAATCATTCAAGAACGCTTAGAGCGCGAATTCAATATGACGGTGATTACAACCGTTCCTAACGTTTCGTATCATGCGTTTACGAAGAAAAATCCAGATGAAATTGTTATTGTAAACAATCCTTCTGATTTACCAGATCCATCAAGTTTAGATCGCGTAGAAGAACCGTATATCAAAGCAACCATCATTACAAAATCTGACTTTGTTGGGAATGTAATGTCTTTATGTATTGAAAAACGTGGTTTAATTACCAATCAAACATATTTGACTACAGAACGTGTGGAGTTGTCATTTGACATGCCACTAGCTGAAATTGTCTTTGATTTTTATGACAGATTGAAAACGGTTTCTAAAGGATATGCGTCGTTTGACTATTCGCCAATAGGCATGCGTGCTTCTAAATTGGTTCGTGTAGATATTTTACTAAACGCACAAACTGTAGATGCACTTTCTGCCTTGATTCACTTTGATAATGCGTATACCATTGGGAAAAAGATGTGTGAAAAGCTAAAAGAATTGATTCCAAGACAACAGTTCGATATTCCAATTCAAGCAGCGATTGGTGCGAAAATTATTTCGCGTGAAACCATCAAAGCACTTCGTAAAGATGTAACGGCAAAATGTTACGGTGGTGATATCTCGCGTAAGCGTAAATTACTAGAAAAGCAGAAAAAAGGTAAAAAACGTATGCGCCAAGTTGGAAACGTAGAAATACCACAACAAGCATTTATGGCAGTGTTGAAATTGAATGACTAAAAATATATAGTGTATCGCAAGTTGTAGATTCGCAATAAAACATAGCGTGAGTGTATAGCTCACGCTTTCTTTTTAACATAAATACTAATACAAAACGACAAATTTAAAATGACAAAAAAATTAATCTTCAAAAGTTTAGTAATGCTAAGTTTGGTAGTAAGCATCGTAAGCTGTAGCAGTGATGATGATAATAATGAAGAAACTGACACTGGAAGCGACTTTGCTATGACGTTTAAAATGAACGGAGAATTGTTTGAATTCAATAATCCTTTTGGAACAAATGAAGCGTCTGATACTACAATTTTTTCTGCTTATCCATCAGAAGAATATATCTTATTGCAAGGTAGAGCAGGTATTTTAGGTTCGATAGAGGTGTTAATTTGGATTGATAGAGATGACCTCATCAGCGGAACAACATACGACATAGATTTAGACACGTTTGAAACAGCTACGCATGCCGATTTAATAAATCTTACGGATGAAGGTTTTGAAGATACGTTAAATGGTTCTATTACCATCACAGAAGCAGATACTACAAACCTAACGGTTAGAGGTACTTTTGAATTTAATTGTGTAAGAGATGCCTATGATCCAACGATTGTATATGAAATTACAGAAGGTACATTCAACTATACGTATGAATAAATAATATAGTGCTATCGCGCGTTTGAAGCGCGCGCTCATATGAAAATGACTGTCTGAAAAGTTCTAAAACACGTCATTTTGGACTTGATCCAGAATCTCATTAAACTATTATGAGAAACCGAAGCGAGTTCGGTTTGACGAAATTGAGACTTTTCAGGCAGTTTTTTTATAGTCTAATGTAAGTTGTATAACGTCTAAAAGCATTCGCGGTCTACCATCTATGAACGAAGTGAACTAAATCTAATTCGTTTCCGTCGTTTCTACATCAAACGGTTTTCCTAAGTACACCAGTTTCCAGTTTTTACCAACTTCCTCCAGTTCTGTTTCTTGTGAAGAAATAATGTCCAGTTCACCAGTTTCTTTTTTGATGAATAACGGCACAATATCTTTATCGTTGTTTGTCTGCTCAATGAGACTTTTATAGTGCGCTACATCATTAATTTCAATTTCTTGAATAGAAGGATATTTACGCGTTACTTCGGTCAATGAATTGTAATCATCTGTGCTAGAAAAAAGACCTTCTACCGGATTGTTATTTTCGTCCAACATTTCCTCTCTTGTCACCAATCGGAACGAACCGTTTTCTCCAAATTCAGCACCAAACTTATCAATAGCGTATTTGTTAATGCCTGAGTTTCCTGTGAGCGCAATTAAATAACCGACATCATTCAATTCTATATTATCTGTCAATGTATTGGAATAAATATCTGTGCTAATCGCTTCTAAACCGAGTTCTTTCGCTTTTTCGATATTGCTTAGGTTGCTATCAATCAATACCACATGTCTTCCGTTGTTTTTAAGATAATGTCCTAACAAACGAGATACTTTGGAAGCGCCGACAATTAAAATTCCTTCCGATTTTGTCAAAAACACACCTACCATTTTCGCAAACAAACGCGCTGTTGTTGCGTTCAGTAAAACCGTTCCAAGCACAATCATAAAGACCAAAGGTGTAATGTATTCTGCGCCTACAACTTCTTGTTTTGCCAGTTTACTTCCAAATAAAGAAGCAATACCAGCCGCTACAATTCCTCGCGGTCCAACCCAACTGATAAATAGTTTTTCTTTGACGGTTAATTTCGATTTTGTCGTGCTTAAGAAAACGCCCAACGGTCGTATCACAAAAACCACTAAGGCGAATAAAATGGCGGTTTTCCAATTGTACAGCAGCATTAAATCTTCTATATTAATATTCGCGGCAAGCAAAATAAAAAGTATAGAAATTAACAAGACACTAAGCGATTCTTTAAAGTATAAAAGTTCTTTTAAGTTTTCTAGTTTTCCGTTTCCTAACACCATTCCCATCACAACAACGGCCAATAATCCAGATTCATGCGCAAAGATTTCCGACTCAACAAACACCAGTAAAACCACCGATAAGGAAACTACATTGAGTAAATAATGCGGAATCAATTTTTTATTAATGGCAAACGCCAACGCGTGTGCAAATGTAAATCCGAAAGTAGTTCCAAAAAGGATGATTTTTCCAAACTCAATCAAGGCTGTTTTGGTAAATCCGCTATCGCCACCGACACTAATAAATTCAAACATTAAAACGGCAACCAACGCGCCAATAGGATCAATCAGAATTCCTTCCCACTTTAATACTGCCGAAAGATCTTTTTTTAACGGAATGTTTCGAAGAATCGGCGTAATTACCGTTGGACCAGTTACAATGATCAACCCAGAAAATAGAAACGATAAATCCCAACTCAACCCAAATACAAAATGAGCGGCAAGTCCAGCACCAAAAAAGGTAACTGCCGAGCCTAGTGTGATCAGTTTTGTAATAACAGGACCTACATTTTTTATTTCAGATCGTTTCAGCGTCAATCCGCCTTCAAACAGAATAATACTAATGGCGAGCGACACAAAATTAAAGAGACTTTCTCCTGGAAAT
>CAZHSA010000395.1:0-3583 GCA_964535135.1 uncultured Kordia sp. | reverse complement strand
TACTAAAAACAAAATTAGTAGACATGGACCTTTCTGTAAGAGCATTAAACTGTTTAAAAGCAGCAGAAGTAGATACCTTAGGAGACTTAGTATCTTACAACAAAAATGATTTAATGAAATTCAGAAACTTTGGTAAAAAATCTTTAACGGAACTAGAAGAACTAGTAAACGTAAAAGGATTAAGTTTCGGAATGGACTTAACAAAATACAAATTAGATAAAGATTAATTCCTTTATAATTTGCTCCTCAAACGAGTTGAAGCAAGATAAAGGTAAAAAACAAATGTCATGAGACACGGAAAGAAAGTAAACCATTTAGGTAGAAAAACTGCTCATAGAAAAGCAATGTTAGCAAACATGGCTTGTTCTTTAATCGAGCACAAGCGCATCAACACAACCGTTGCAAAAGCAAAAGCATTAAAGCAATTTGTAGAGCCATTAGTAACTAAGTGCAAAGAAGACACAACGCACAATCGTCGTTTAGTGTTCAGTAAACTTAGAAACAAATATGCTGTAACTGAATTATTCAGAGATGTAGCTGTAAAAGTTGCTGACAGACCAGGTGGTTATACAAGAATCATTAAGTTAGGAAATCGTTTAGGAGATAATGCGCAAATGGCATTAATCGAATTAGTGGACTACAACGAAACGTACAACACTGAGAAGAAAGCGAAATCAACTAGACGTAGTAGAAGAGGAAGAGGTAAAAAATCTGCAACTACTGCAGTTGAAACACAAGCTTCTAACGAAGAAGAATAATGAAATTCTATTCATTACATATAAAAGGATAAACTTTATGAGTTTATCCTTTTTTTTGTATAAGTGAAGTTCAGTTTTTAAGAAGTCAATAATATAGGCTTACGTGAAAGCAAATCTGAACTAAAATCACAAGTAGCAACTTCGGTTAAACGACAATTAGATGAGTCAAGTAGAATAATTGTTTCAGAAAATGGTAAATTTGCACCAATTGTCATCGAAATGTTAGCTAACACCATTCCCGAAGACAACAACAGTTTAGCAAATACTTGGTTTACAGAAAACAGACTTTCTTTAAATCTAAAAATAACAGAAAAAGTACACAACAATACAATAATTACAAGACAACACAACTAAACACGCATAGCAATATGAAATACCAAAATCGACAAAAAGCACTCTTACTTTTGGAAGATGGAACTATCTTTTACGGAAAAGCAATTGGACAACCAGGCACGGCTTTCGGAGAAGTGTGTTTCAACACAGGAATGACAGGATACCAAGAAATCTTTACCGATCCATCGTACTACGGACAATTAATGGTCACGGCAAATGTACATATTGGAAACTACGGAACTGCGGAAGACGAAATGGAATCGGATAGTGTGAAAATTGCAGGTTTAATATGTAAAAACTTTAGTTATGAATTCTCTAGAGACGCAGCCGATAGCTCACTAAAGGATTTTCTAGACAAATACAATCTATTTGCAATCGCTGATGTAGATACACGAGCTTTGGTAAGCTACATTCGAGACAATGGAGCTATGAACGCTGTAATTTCTACCGATGTAGAAAATATTGAAGAATTAAAAGCAAAACTAGCAGAAGTGCCAAGCATGGCTGGGTTAGAATTGGCTTCAAAAGTATCAACAAAAGAACCTTATATCTACGGAGACGAAAACGCAACACACAAAATTGCGGCCTTAGACATTGGTTGCAAAAAGAACATTCTTCGAAACTTAGCAAAGCGCGATGCTTGCATTAAAGTATTTCCGTATGATACCACTTTTGAAGAAATGAGTGCGTGGAATCCTGATGGATACTTTTTATCTAACGGACCTGGCGATCCAGAACCGCTAGAAAGTGCTATTAAAGTTGCACAAGAAGTTATAAAGCGTGACTTGCCATTATTCGGAATTTGTTTAGGGCATCAAGTGATTGCGTTGGCAAACGGAATTTCTACCTACAAGATGCATAACGGTCACCGTGGAATCAATCATCCAGTAAAAAACATGTTGACAGGGAAAGGGGAAATCACCTCGCAAAATCACGGTTTTGCCATCAACAGAGAAGAAACAGAAGCGAACCCGAATGTAGAAATAACACATGTACATTTGAATGACAATACCGTAGCTGGAATCCGTATCAAAGACAAAAACTGTTTCTCGGTACAATACCATCCAGAAGCAAGTCCGGGACCACACGATGGCGAATATCTATTTGATCAATTCATTGAAAACATTCAAAAAGTAAAAACGGTTTAATTACAATCAAAAAGATATGCAGCGAATCATTACGATTATATGTGTGCTATTACTAGTCGTTTCTTGCAAAGAATCAACATCTGAAAAAGCAACGAAAACTACCGAAAAAGACAAGTCAGTTACAGGAGTAAAAAAAGCAACACTGACTTCTGATCAACAACAATTTCTATCCACAACAATTGCTTATTTTAAACAATGCAAAGCAGCATCTACTGATAGAAATGATTGTAGAAACAGCATCACAAAAATGATCACAGAATTCTATAATATTGGTGATTTTAGAGCAAAAGACGGCGGTTTTGTCATCTATGACAGCATTCAACCGATCGTGAAAAAATCGGAAGCTTGGACACAATTAGGAAACGCAAGTAATCAAGAAGCATTGATAAAAGCACAACAAGCTGCGAATGCTGGGAAACCAACAATTGCAGTCGATGTTTCACAAACGTACGGACAAGTTGCCATGATCATTCCTGGAAATTTGACTAAATCAGGTTCGTGGAAATTGCAAGTGCCAAACGCAGCTGCCTTGGTAAATTATGACGCTAATAAGTCATTTATGGACAAATCGTTATCGTATGCGTTCAAATCTGCAGAAAATATCGTGCTATATAGTAAAAAACAGTAGCTGAAACTCTCAAAGTATATCGTAACTGAGCTTATGATAACGTGTAGAGACAAGTCTTTGGCATAATGAATCTCGATTATCGAGTAAAAAATAGTTGCGGTATTTCTTGGGGAAAACGTTTTCGCATTTTAGAAAATCAAGCAAAACAAACACATTGCTAATATATCCGTAAAAGCAACGGCAAAGCCTGTAAAACTTGGAAGAGTTTTGTAAATTAGCATAGAAAAACAACAGAAAAAAGACAAAACAGATGAGCAGAATTATAAACATTCACGCAAGACAAATATTAGATTCAAGAGGAAATCCTACGGTGGAAGTAGATGTAATTACAGAAACTGGAATATTAGGAAGAGCCGCAGTACCATCAGGAGCATCGACAGGAGAACATGAAGCCGTAGAATTAAGAGATGGCGGAGACGCATACATGGGAAAAGGAGTGAGTAAAGCTGTTCAAAATGTAAATACAACCATCGCAGAAGCTTTAATTGGAGTTTCTGTATTTGAGCAAAATCATATCGACAAAGCTATGATTGACTTAGATGGAACACCTAACAAAGGAAACTTAGGAGCCAATGCAATCTTAGGAGTTTCATTAGCAGTTGCCAAAGCAGCAGCAAACGAACTTGGCATGCCTTTATATCGTTATGTTGGTGGAGTTTCTGCCAATACGTTGCCTGTGCCAATGATGAATATCATCAATGGAGGTTCGCATTCGG
>CAZHSA010000394.1:0-3583 GCA_964535135.1 uncultured Kordia sp. | reverse complement strand
TAAAAGTACATCAAAATGGCATTCCGTGGAATGATATGAGCGGAAAACGCTTGCGAAATTGGTTGGGTGTTTCAGATGAGACCTTTTACGATGCAAAAAATATTGCGCTTATTCCTATGGGATTTTGTTATCCCGGAAAAGGAAAGTCTGGCGATTTACCACCAAGAAAAGAATGTGCCGAAGCTTGGCATCAACAATTGTTATCTAAGATGCAAAACGCTGAATTGATTTTGCTCGTGGGACAATACGCGCAGAAATATTATCTGAAAGAAACCTCAAAAAAGACCTTAACAGAAACCGTTGCCAATTACGAAAGTTATTTGCCCAACTACTTCCCGCTTCCACATCCTTCGCCTAGAAATCGTTTTTGGCTCAGCAAAAATCCTTGGTTTGAAAAAGACGTGATTCCTGAATTACAACGTCGGGTTCGTGAAGTGCTTGTAGAATCTTAAGCGTGATTTACTAGCATTTTTACATACATATAAGCATATTTATTCCATAAATTCATTCATCAATTCAAGTTGTCCTTCAAGCATCGCGATTCCTTTGTGAATTTTACAACCTTGCGCTTTGGCTAGTTGCAACGTACACGTCATTTGCGGATTGGTGATAATTTCTGCCACTAAGGCTTCTGCAGGTAGATTGGATAAGGATAAAAGCGGTTGATCATTTTCATGCATCCCAACAGAAGTCGCGTTGATTACGATATCTATGTCTTTAGAAATGTGATCGCTATACGCAACATCAAGTGTTGGATATAATTTCTTTAATGTATGAATTAAGGTAACTACTTTGGATTTTGTACGATTGAAGATGGATATTTTTTGAACTCCATTGTCACACAAAGCAACTATAATCGCAGCAGCAGCACCGCCACAACCTTGTATAAACACGTTTTTTGAAGTGACGGTATGGTTGTGACTTTTTAATCCTTGTATGAAGCCTTTTCCATCTAATAACGTTCCTATTATCTTGCCGTCTGCTGTCCTTTTGATAACATTACAAGCACCAACTTTTTGAACTTCTTCTGATGCTTCATCAAGGTATTTTACAATTGCTGTTTTGTGCGGCATTGTGATGATAGCTCCTTTAAAGTTTTGAGTGTTTTTGAGTCCTGTTATTACAGTTTCTAGAGCGTTTGCATGCACATGAAAAGGCACTAATACTTTGTTTACGCCTTCCTTTTCATAAATGGAATTGAGTAACTCAGGCGCAGCCACTTGATGTATGGGATCGCCAAGAATGCCATAAATTTTAGTTTTTCCATCTATTTTCATGTACCTATTTTTAATGATACGCTCTTCAATACTGTTGAAAACCGAATTTTGTGTATGAAAGAGTCTTTCTATCGTTAAAGATAAAAAAATAGTTTTCTAAAGCGGATAATATGCTAATTGAGTTTGTTGTAGATACTTTTCCAAATGTATTTGTTGAAATTTTTCCCTGAAGCTACTCCGTAAAATATAGCAACTGCAATGATCGATTTGAAGTGGAACATAAACAGAATGACAGCATACGCAGGATTCGGTTCTTTGGAAAAGATGGAATACGATAACCAAGTTCCTAATATACTAACCACAACCGAGAATATTAAGAAATTGTACTCGTTTTTGATAGGCCAATATTTGAATTTTCTAAAGAAACTTAAGTCATTTCCCCATTTGTGAATTAAGTAATAGTAACCGTTTCCAATGGGTGCAAACAATAGCGGATCGTCTGCTTCTTTTAAGACAAACAATTTTGAAGGCGCAATAATCTTGAAACCACTCAGACTGGTGTTGTGTTGTTTTTCAACCGCAGCAATCGCAGAAATTGCTTCTTCTGGATATTCTCCTTTAAAGTATTTGGTATCTAAAAAACGTAATCGGTACGTAATGCACACTTTTTGTATTTGGCTGATGTGAAAGATCGCCTGACTGTCTATAGTGTCAATGTTAAATTGGTTGGTCGTGTCTCCGCCCGATGTGGCATTCAATTTTTGAAGGATTTCTGCTCTAGATTTGTCAACTCCTTTAAAAATATCAGCGATCCAAGCTGTTACGTTTTCTTCAGTGACCGTGTTTGCTCTTTCCTTTAATAATTCATTTTTGATATCGACATTCGGAAACATTTTTCTTTTTATTGTAAAAATAATAAAAAAACTAAAAAATAGTATAACGTATAAATCACGAAGTCCTTATCTGGAATCGTTTTAAATAACTATAGTTTTTGATGATAGACTTTGATTGCTTTTCTATTTTTTCTGTATATTTCATCTATGGAGAAACGCTATTTTGTTTTGAAGAAAGGCTATTTGAATATTGATGAAGATTTCTTCTATTTCAGCGATCATGGAAATTGGGAAGCGTGTCAAATTTTAGAAGAAACCGAAGTGCCACGTTTGACGTTTTTTTATGTTTCTAATTATATTATTCAAGTTACATACACCGTTTTAGCGATCATCTTTGTCATGTGTCTTTTTTCAGAAAAGTTTGAAATTTCATTTGTTATGCTTTTTATGATGGTTATTTTCCATTTTGTAAACTTAAGGTACAACATAAAATATTTTAAAATTCCGCTTCGTGAAATTCAGCAACTCATTCTTAGAGAGGAAAAATTGATCGTGAAGTTTATCAATACGAAAGCTACATTAATTGAACATACCGTAAAACTTGACGATTCTAAAGAAGTAAAAGACATTCAAGAGTATTTACGTGAACATTTTAACCAAAAACTTAGTATCGCATGAGCGCAGTCGCAACAAATTATTTAGAAAGCATCAAAAAACAGTTCGTCTATTATAAAAGCCTGGGCGACAAAACCTTTGCGCAATTAGAAGACGCTGATATTCACTGGCAATACAATGAAGAAAGCAATAGCATTTCAATCATTGTAAAACATATTGTAGGGAATATGCTGAGTCGTTGGACCAATTTCCTCACGGAAGATGGCGAAAAGGAATGGCGACAGCGCGATGCAGAGTTTGAAGCAAGCTATAAGACGAAAGCGGAAATGATTGCTGCTTGGGAAAAAGGCTGGCAATGCTTGTTTGAAGCGATCAATCCGTTGCAAGCGGACGATGTTTCACGCATTATTTACATTCGGAATCAAGGACATACGGTTTTAGAAGCCATCACACGTCAATTGTGCCATTATCCGTATCATATTGGGCAGTTGGTGTATGTTGCAAAGTTGATTCGTTCTCAGGAATGGACTTCGTTGTCGATCCCGAAAGGAGAATCTTCAACCTATAATAAAGATAAATTTAGCAAAGAAAAAAGCAAGAAGCATTTTACAGATGATTTGTAGATGCGCTTTGCTATTAGATGTTAGAACGCTTCCGCTGTTAGAGCCAAGATCGCTTCGCTACTAGATTTTAGAGAAGTTCTTAAATTATCCTAATTTTTGTTTGAACCTTCATTCACACATTTTCAAATTGATACATTGATACATTAAAAAAACTACCATTGCTCTACTAAATTTACCGTTCTTCCACCAGAATAAGTTAATTGCATGGTGGCATTTTGAATACTTCCATTGGTTATGTAGCAACGTATACTTTCAAATTTGTCTACAAAACCTTCATTTTTGCCAGATACATTCT
>CAZHSA010000393.1:0-3608 GCA_964535135.1 uncultured Kordia sp. | reverse complement strand
TCATACGCTTCAGGATTACTTTTAGGCGTAGCATTCCACACAGAAAGAGCAATACTTTTAGATGAATTTTGCCAATAACAAAAAAGTGCATACCATTGAAAAAGATATACAAGTGCCAACTGCCACATGACTTTAGGCATATCTCCAATAGCATCATAAATTTCTATAAAAGGATAAAAAACACTGCGCTTTTCACTTTTTAATGCAATTAATTCTTCGTCTGTAGGTGGAATTTCTGGTGTCGTTTTCATTGTCCACAAAATAGAACCAATAGAACAGACAGCGCCTAGAAAGAATGAGGCATACACCCATGTTGGCAATGAACCTGTCATTCCAATAAAAATCATGGGAAATATAAAGAGTGATACGTTTGATAATACTTGTCCCAATCCCGTAAAAAAGCTTTGCATTTGAAAACCTAATGGTTGTTGCTCATCGTCTAATTTATCTGCAATAAACGCACGATACGGTTCCATAGCAGTGTTATTTCCAACATCTAAAATCCAGAGCAATCCTGCTGCCATCCAAAGCGAGCTACTGAATGGAAACGCTAATAAACAAATGCTACAAATCATGGCGCCCACAAAAAAATAGGGTTTTCTTCTTCCCAATTTTGGATGCCAAGTTTTATCGCTCATCGCTCCAATAATAGGCTGAACTAGCAAACCAGTCATTGGTCCTGCAAGATGCAACAACGGAATTTCTGAAGCATCCGCTCCTAAAAAATCGTAAATGGGAGTCACTGCGCTTTGCTGCAACCCGAAGCTGTATTGGATTCCGAAAAATCCAATATTCATGTTCCAAATTTGCCAAAAAGTGAGTTTGGGTTTTCTTAGCTTCATACTATTCTATTATTTTTTCAAGAAATGCTTCAAAAGGTTCACTATTGGTAAAAATTTCTCCGTCTTTGTCAATTACAGGCAGACTCAAATTTGAGACGGGAATGTTAGCTTTGCGGAGTTTTTGCAACATTTCTTTTAGTTTTTCTTCGTTAACATCTACATCAAAATACACAAATGTAACTTTTTGCTCTTTGAGATATTTTTTTGTATCCAAACAATAATGGCAGGTATCACTTCCGTAAACAATGATTTTTTCAGTGGTTTCCTGTGTAGTTTCAGAAGTTACAGCTGCAACTTTTACTGCATTTGAATATGCAAAAGAAATACAAAATATAGCAATCAATAAATGTTTCATGTGTTGTTTTTTTGATGAGAAAAAGAGCCAATATCGATTGACATTAGCTCTTTTAAACTAATTAAAAAACTTATGGTATTCAAATAATTAAAACTGGTATTGTAATGTAAGAGAGATGGATCTTCCTGGAAGCGGTCTTGCTCTTACAATGTTTGTTTGTCCTTCAACAATACTTCCTTCTTCTGATTCTGTAATTCCTAAAGAGTCAAAAATGTTATTTGCCGCTAAGTTTAAGTTAAGTGATTTTGTAATTCCTACATTGATAAAACTATTTACAATTAAGAAACCTGGCATCACTAATTCGTTATTGTCTTGTGCAAATGCTTTAGATTGTCCTATGAAACTCAATCCAACTGAATTTTGACGTTCTTTTCCAAAATCATACGCTGGAATGATGTTGTAGATTAAATCTGGTTGTCTTCTTGGAGTGTTTCCTGCATTGTCTCCTGAGTCTACTTCCGCATCTGTCCAAGTTACTGCTCCACGTAAACTAAAGTCATCAAATCTGTAAAAACCTTCTACTTCAATACCCAATGATTTGTAATCGTTTTCAATGATACTATTGGTTGAAGCTTCAAATCCGCCTTCTTCTTCTGTTTTAGCGTAAAATGCAGTTGCATAGATAGCTCCGTTTTCAAAACCTCTCTTATACCCTATTTCTGCTTGATTGATGAAATCTAAGGCATTGATACGATCTCCGTTTAAATAATCTAATCCAGAGAATAAGATACGATCTGCTTTGGCAGAAGCACCGCGACTATAACGTCCGAAAATTGCTTGAGTATCGTTTAATTTATAGTTTAAACCTAATGAGTACGAAACATAGTCATAATCATAATCAACTGCTGTTGGATTGGCATTGTCAATGGTAGAAACACTTTGTTCTGGTGCCGAAATTACTCCGTCATTGTTTACATCAAATACAGTTTGTACGCTGTTTGCAAATGATCCAGATACACGACCTTTGTCGTAACGTAAACTCGCATCAATAGTAAAGTTTTCGTTTGCTTCTAGAGTTACGTTCATGTAAGGTGCAGATACATTGTATTGTGTATCATAGTTACGCTGGCAGCAATTTCCCCAAAAAGGAACACCATAAGCATACAATCCGTTATCACTCAATGGTGCATTCGCTGCATCAAATACATTTATTAAGCGTGCATTGTCGTCGTTTACTTCTTGCAAATACGAGTTCCACAACCACGACATTGAGATATCTTGAATCGATTTAAAGTAACCAACAGTCACATCAACATTGTCAAAAGACTTTGAAAGTTTTAAATCGTTCATAAAATTATTGAAGTTGTCCAATTCTACATCAAACATATGTACTCTTGCAACCAAACTGTTTCCACCTACAGCAGATCCGTCTGTAAATTGTAATGTGCTTCCTGCTCCAAAAGAATCTGCAATAACAGATGCGGAAGCTACTTCTGCTGGAAATGGAGATACAAATGCTCCACGATTTGATGAAAAACGTCCGTTATTAGACACTTTCCAATTGTCTCCTAAATCAAAATTTGCTTGAATTCCCACAGAAGTTGATATTGGATTCATTCCATTTGTAACATCGCCACGACGACGTTGTCCATCGGCACCAAGACTTAATGTCTGAGTTAAGTTTGCACTGTGAAGTGAACCTCTAGTAGCATCAAAATTAGGAGCATCTGTCCAATCTGGATCGCTATTAGTTCCTGTTACTTGAATTGGCATTGGCAAATACGCCGCAGCTCTATCGTTTAAATATTTTGCATAAACTCGTACTGAACCTCCTTCAAATTCTTTTGTAAGACTTAATTTTAATTGTCCTCCATTATTTGCTGTAAATCCAGTTTCACGAATGCCTTCTCCTGCACGGTAAAATCCACCTGCATGAAAATACAATCCATCACCTATTTCTGAACCGTAGTCAAAATCTGTTCTAAAAGAGTTAAAATCTACCCCGAATGTAGTTCCAATAGCGCCACCTTCATTTTTTCCTTTTTTGCTAATGATATTGATAATACCACCTGGTCCGTTAGATGTAAGCGTAGACGCTGAACCTCCACGAATGGCTTCTATTCTTTTTACATTATAATCGAATCGCGTAAAAATATCTGCCGTTCCAAAAGCAATATCACCAAATAGTAAAACTGGCAAACCGTCTTCTTGCAATTGTACATATTTAGAACCACCAGAAGAAATTGGCACACCACGCACTGCGATGTTGGCATTACCTTCACCACCAGATGATTCTGAACGAATACCAGGAATGGTTCTGAAAATTTCTGCCGTTGTTCTCGGTGCTGATTGACTAATAGTAGCAGGCTGCATACTTGTAACCGATATACTCGATTCAATTTTTGAGCGCGGATTAACAACACCTGTAATAATCACTTGATCTAAAGATTCTGTATCTTCAGCCATGGTAA
>CAZHSA010000392.1:0-3627 GCA_964535135.1 uncultured Kordia sp. | reverse complement strand
AGTACGGTTGCTGTTTCTCCACGAAGTGTGCCTGCCATAATTTCTCTCATTTCAGCTCTATTTAGCTTTTGGAAATTGTTTGAATTCTTTTGTTTCATAATAATAATTTAAAATTAGTAGTTAATGGTTACTTTCGATTTTGGCTTAATCAATCAACAACACTGCGCTAAGAGTTTGGAGTTTTTAAGGGAACAAAATTTGTAAAAAAGGTGCAAAAATTTAATGGAGTACTTTTTAGAAATGTATTTTCGTAACATAAGAAAACTACGTGGCATAGTATACAAACATGACAATATGTGTACTGTTTGTGTTCTATTCATCGCTGTTTGACTTAAATTCCACGTATATCTTATTGTTATCATATGGTAGGATAATTACGGGAAACCGTAAAATCTTACATTATTGTATGTTTAATATTACAATTATAAATTTATATACGGATAAGTACTGACGTTTTTCTTTAAAAAAATGATAATAATTCAATAAAAATCTAGATTTACTGAATATTATTTAATGTTTTACGGTGTAAAATGTGAAATTCTTTGTTTCTTGTTCAGATATGCCTACTCTTAGCGGACTACAAATTAATTTTTTAACTTTTTCAATACCACTTTTACGGAAAATTGTATTTTAGGCAGATAACAACACCAATCCATCATGAAGAATATTCAAAACCTTGTATTCAAACCAATTGATGTTTCTATCCTTGCCATATTTAGAATCCTTTTCGGAATGTTTATGGTATATCAAATGATTTACTATTATCAAATAGATTATACATTTCAATTTATTTACGGTCCCGAAGTGCTATTTCCATATCAAGGATTGGAGTTTTTAGAACCATTTTCGCTTGGAATTTTGCAAGCAATTCATGCCGGATTGTTGATTTCTGCCATATTAATCACGCTTGGATTTCTCTACAGATACGCGATGTTGTTTTTCTTTTTAGGATTTTTCTATTTTTCGTTTGTAGATAAAACCTTGTACAATAACCATATCTATCTCATTGCGTTGATCGCTTTTGTGATGATATTTATGGATGCTGATAAAAAATATAGTCTTCGTGCTAAATTTTCAAAGAAAAAACTCTCCACACTCGTTCCTGCTTGGCAACAATATATATTGACTTTTTTAATTTCGATTGTATATTTTTTTGGGGGAATTACCAAAATGTCCGCCAATTGGTTGGAAAGTAATTTGGTGAGTTACACCATTGATCAAGCGCAGAGCAGTATTTTAACGAATCTCTTTCCTAAAGAAACGTTAATTGTACTCATCAAATACGGAGGATTACTATTCGATTTAAGCATCGCTTTCCTCTTGCTGTACAAAAAGACGCGTAAACTCGGCGTATTACTAGTTGTGATATTTAGTTATACGAACAATTCAATACTATTCGATGACATTGGAATTTTTCCTTTTTTCATGATTTGTGCGACGATTTTATTTTTTGATAGTGTAAAAGTGGGGAAATATGTAGATGCTATTTTTACTAAAAAATCAGCAGAAAATTCAGAAGGAACTACAAAAGAAGCTTCGACAGAGAGACAACCAAAATTCAGAACACTTGCATTGATCTGCCTTACGGTTTTTGTGATATTTCAATTGGTATTTCCATTCAGACATTTTTTACTCACTTCAAATCCTGAGTGGACAGGTGTAGCACAACGATTTTCTTGGAGAATGAAGATGCAGTCAAGAAACGTAACGCAATTTAATATGTCGTTAGTAGATCGAGAGACTTCTCAAAGGTTCAATTTAGATGGAACTTCTTTTGTGACTATGAATCAATTCATGCACATGCCCGAAGATCCGTATACCTTTGTACATTTAGCCAAATACATCAGTAAAAAATTATACATTGAGCGCGGTTTGGTCAATCCGATCATCAAAGCAGAATTGATGGTAGAATTTAACGGAATGCCCGCTCAATACATGCTTGATCCAAGAATTGATCTCACGAAAGTAGATGAAAATAAACTCAAAGAGCATCCGTGGATTCCAGCATTTAACGGATATGAACAGTGAAAGTAAATTAAAATATAAAATTATACATGTTGAATTGTAAATAAAGAGTGAGTCTAATACCCAAAACCAAATACCTATTCAACAACCGTATGCGGATATCCATCCAATGTCCAATCAATGACCAATCCGCCTGCTAAACTTTTTGCAATCTCTTTTCCATACAAATATTCACACAAATATAAGGCTGCTTCAAAAGATTTTGCGCCGCCAGCCGACGTAATATATTTTCCGTCGTGCACAAACAAAGTATTGTCTCTAATATCTAATTTCGGAAACATATTGCGCATCTTTTCAATATCACTTGGAAATGTGGTAGAAGCTACGTCATCCAACAATCCAGCTTTTGCTAAAACAAAGGCACCATCACAATGCGACGTTACAAATTGCGCACTTGCATCCACTTTTTGAACAAACGCAATTAGTTTCTCATCTTCCAAATCGGTATCCAAATGATGTTCCGCACTTGGTACGACTAAAATGTCAATCGTTGGCAAGCTATCTTTCAAATAATTAAAATCGGGCAGAATACGCATGCCTTCAAACGTAGTCACAGCTTCATCCGTATTAGCTACTGTAAATACATTCATCGCTTTAATATTTTCACGATATATCGTATGCTGAAAAATATCATATGGCGCTGTCAATTCGGTATTATACACACCATCCATGATCAAAAAACCAACATTATACCGATTCGGTTCAAGCGTAGGAAATTGCTTTTTGGGTGTGTTTTTTTCTTGTGTTTCTGTAGAAGTCGTGCTCGTTCCTTTCGTTGCATTCGTTTCACAACTAACAATACCAAGTACAAACGTTAAAACAATGAGTATTTTTTTCATCATCATATAATAGCGATTAATATTTTGTAAATTTAGACATTAAAAATTAAGAACTACAACCTATGAAATGAACCGTAGCAATTTTTTGACAAAACCTCAATTGATTGTTGGTGAATTCCGTCTGACAAAACCTAAAAATAAAAAGACACAGATGAAAACCTTTTTTAAACTCACCTTATTATTTGCCTTTTTACTAACTGCATGTACCAAAACTGAAAAAGCTACCAAAGGTGTTGCTCAAGTTGATGATACGTATGTGCAAGCGCATTATGATAAACAGGAAGTTACGATTGCTATGCGTGACGGAATTAAACTGCATACTACAATATATTCACCCAAAGATAAAAGTCAAACCTATCCAATTTTAATGATGCGAACGCCGTACAGTTGTCGACCGTATGGTGAAGATAAATTTCGCAAAAAAATTGGGCCGAATGTACATTTAATGAAAGAAGGAAACATTATTGTATATCAAGATGTGCGTGGACGTTGGATGAGCGAAGGTGTATACGACAACATGCGCGCGTACATTCCAAACAAAACAGACAATACACAAATTGATGAATCATCTGATACGTATGATACGATTGACTGGTTGGTGAATAATGTAGAAAACAACAATGGAAATGTAGGAACATGGGGAATTTCATATCCAGGTTTTTATGCGACGTATTCTACCATTGATGCGCATCCAGCATTGAAAGCAGCGTCTCCACAAGCGTGTATTGGCGATTTCTTTTTTGACGATTTTCATCATAACGGC
>CAZHSA010000391.1:0-3642 GCA_964535135.1 uncultured Kordia sp. | reverse complement strand
GTCCATGGACTGACAAAGACGGTGACGGAGTATTAGACAAAGATGACAGATGTCCAGAAGTAGCTGGTGTTGCTGAGAACGACGGATGTCCTCCAATTCCAAGAATGACTGTAACTGAAATCACTGAGTTAGGTAACCTAGCTAGAACAGTATACTTCAACTCTGGAAAAGATTCTTTCAAAGCTGAAACATATGCTATCTTAGACAAGATCGTTGAGTTGATCAAAGGTTTTCCTAATGAATCATTCGAAATCGGTGGACACACTGACAGCGTAGGATCTGATGCTTTAAACCAAAAGTTATCTGAAAAGAGAGCAAACGCAGTTAAAAAATACTTAGAATCTAAATTATCTAATGGTTTTACTGCTAAAGGATATGGTGAAGCTGAGCCAATTGCATCTAATAGAACAAGAAAAGGTAGAGCACAAAACAGAAGAGTAGAGATTAAATTAAAAAACTAATTTAAGTTCTCAATAACATTATAGGAAACGCCTCGAAATATCGAGGCGTTTTTTTATTTTTACAACATGAAGTCATTTCTTTCACATGTTGTTACATACATTCTTAAAGCAAACACCGATATTAGCAATCTTACGTTGGTGTTGCCTAGCAAAAGAGCTGGTGTCTTCTTAAAGCACGAACTTTCACAACAAATTCAACAGACTTCTTTTGCGCCCGATATTCTCAGTATAGAAGAACTGGTAGAAGAAATTTCTGGATATACGTCCGTAAGCAATACCGAATTGCTGTTTGAATTTTATACCATCTACAAGGAATTAACACCGAAAGATGCGCAAGAACCTTTTGATTCCTTTTCAAAATGGGCACAAATTTTATTACAAGACTTCAATGAAATTGATCGCTATCTCATATCACATACAGAAATTTTCAATTATTTAAGTGCTGTTCAACGCATTCAACAATGGTCGCCAGATAAAGAACCGAGCGACTTAATGAACAATTATCTGAAATTTTGGGACAAACTAGAACACTATTACAATGCGCTCACTGAAAAAATTACGCAAAAAGGAATTGCCTATCAAGGTTTAGTGTACAGAGAAGCGGTGGATAGTTTGGAGTTTTATCTACAGAAAAACGAAGACAAAAAACATTATTTCATCGGATTCAACGCCTTGAATACTGCCGAAGAAAAAATTATTCAAGAATTTTTAGAAGTAGGTTTGGCAGAAATTTTATGGGATACAGATCATGTGTTCTTTGACGATCCTGAACACGATGCCAGTTTATTTTTGCGCCGTCATCGATACGAATGGAACTATTTTCAAAAACATGACTTTTCTTGGATTGCGGATAACTTTTCAACCGAAAAAAACATTGAGATCATTGGTATTCCAAAAAATAGTACACAAGCCAAATACATTGGTGAAATTCTTCAAACCTTACAACAAAAAGATGAAACTCTCCAAGATGTCGCCGTTGTTTTAGGTGATGAACAATTATTGATTCCCTGTTTAAATTCCCTTCCACAAGCAATAGAACGCTTAAATATTACCATGGGATTTCCGTTAAAAGACATTCCGCTAGCCACAACGTTCAACAATTTATACGTACTCCAAGAACATCGTAGAAACGATACGTTTTACTATAAAAACATCATCAATGTGTTATCGGATACGAATTTGCGACCGCTTTTTCAACAAAAAGACAAAAATATCGCGGCAGACATCATTCAGTACATTCAATCTAACAATATTATTTATGTTGCTACAGAAACGATTGTAGCACGTTTTCCAAAAGATCTACAAGAAATTGCGCAATTGTTATTTACCTATTGGAATGATAAACCAAAGCTTGCCATTCAGAATTGTGTGAAGCTCATTCGCCATTTAAAAGCTACATTGATAGAAGATCGTGAGCAACATTTGCTAGCACTAGAATATTTATATCGGTTCAATGAAGTGTTCAATCAACTACAATTGTTGACCAAACAGCATAATTACATCACAGATATCAAGTCTTTACTGGCGTTATACAAAGAAATCATCAGCACCGAAACACTCGATTTTAAAGGCGAGCCTTTACAAGGATTGCAGTTAATGGGCATGCTAGAAACACGTGTGCTCGATTTTAAAACCGTCATTCTTTCTTCGGTAAATGAAGGTATTTTGCCTTCTGGAAAAAGCAATAATTCGTTTATTCCTTTCGATCTGAAAAAACAATTCAATCTACCAACGTATAAAGAAAAAGACGCGATTTACACCTATCATTTCTACCGATTATTGCACAGAGCTGAAAACGTGTATTTGTTATATAATACAGAAGCGGAAGGACTTGGCGGCGGCGAACGCAGTCGTTTTTTAATGCAATTGGAAACCTACAACATGCCAAATCATACCTTAACGCAGCACGTAGTAATTCCGAAAATGCCAAAAATAGAATACGTTCCACAGGTTGTGAAAAAAGAAGCTTCTGTCATTGAACGACTCCAAGAAATTGCCTACAAAGGCTTTTCACCTTCTGCGTTGACGGCGTATATTCGAAATCCTATCGACTTTTATTATCAAAAAATATTGGGCATCAACGAATATGAAGCAGTAGAAGAAACGGTTGCGGCAAACACACTTGGAACTGTTGTGCATGATACGTTGGAATTGTTGTACAAACCGTTTGAAGGAAAAATAGTCACCACAAAAGACATCAAAGCGATGTTTGGGAATGTAGAAGAATTGGTGGTGAAAAACTTTAAAAAAACCTATGGAGAAGGCAACATTCATCGCGGAAAAAACCTCATCATTTTCAATGTTGCCAAACGCTATGTAACCAACTTTTTACAGCAAGAATTGCAAACATTGAAAAGCGGAAAAACACTTCGAATTCTTCAAATAGAACAAACACTAAAAGCCAAAGTAGACATCCCAGAATTGGGTTTTCCAGTATATATTGGCGGAAAAGTAGATCGTGTAGACGAATTGGACGGCGTCATGCGCATTATTGATTACAAAACAGGAAAAGTGTCACAAGGCGATGTAGAAATTGTAGATTGGGATGTGTTGACACAAGATTATAAATTTAGCAAAAGCTTTCAAGTGCTAGCGTACGCCTATATGATTCGCCATGAACAAGGATTGCAGCCCGAAACGGAAGCTGGCATTATTTCGTTTAAAAATTTACAAAGCGGATTCTTAAAATTTGGCACAAAAGAATCGGCAAGAGCACGCAACAAAAACCAAACAGTTACGGAAGAAACTTTAGCGGATTTTGTAGTGGAACTAAAACAACTGATTCTCGAAATTTGTAATATGGACATTCCATTCACAGAAAAAGAAGTATAAACATGATACAGAAGCTCAAAAACAACGTTTTAACTCGTGCTAATGATAAAAGCATACTGATAGATTATTTTTTCAAAAAGAACAGTCAACCGAAAGCTGTGGTTGTTTTTTGTCATGGTTACAAAGGGTTTAAAGATTGGGGCGCATGGGATTTGGTGGCAGAAGCATTTGCTGAAGCAGATTTTTTCTTTGTGAAGTTCAATTTTTCACACAACGGAGGCACTATGGAGCAACCGATCGACTTTCCAGATTTACAAGCATTTGGCGAGAACAATTACAGCAAAGAATTGAACGATTTGCACTATGTAATCAATCACTTGATGAGTGATACGTTTAGTCATTCTGCGGA
>CAZHSA010000390.1:0-3656 GCA_964535135.1 uncultured Kordia sp. | reverse complement strand
TTTTAGAAATGAAAGTTCCTTCGCCAGGAGAATCAATCACTACAGTAGAAATTGCTGAATGGTTAGTACAAGATGGCGATTATGTAAAAAAAGACCAAGCAATTGCTGAGGTTGATTCTGATAAAGCGACGCTAGAGTTGCCAGCAGAAGCTAGTGGAACAATCACCTTAAAAGCCGAAGAAGGCGATGAAGTAGAAGTTGGACAAGTAGTTTGTTTGATTGATACAAGTGCTGAAGCGCCAAGTGGCGAGGCGCCAAAAGAAGAGAAAAAAGAAGAAGCTCCTAAAGCGGAAGCACCAAAACCTGCAGCGCCAAAAGCAACAGAACCAGCAAAAACATATGCTACAGGAAGTGCATCTCCGGCAGCAAAGAAAGTGTTGGCTGAAAAAGGTATGAGCGCAAGCGAAGTGCAAGGAACAGGAAAAGATGGTCGTGTTACCAAAGATGACGCTGTAAAAGCACAACCAAGCATGGGAACGCCAACTGGCGGAACGCGTGGAAGTGAGCGTAAAAAATTATCAATGTTGCGTAGAAAAGTAGCGGAACGTTTGGTGTCTGCTAAAAACGAAACGGCCATGTTAACTACGTTTAACGAAGTAGACATGTCGCCAATTTTTGCGTTGCGTAAAGAGTACAAAGAAACGTTTAAAGCAAAACACGGCGTAAGTTTAGGATTCATGTCGTTCTTCACACTTGCTGTTGTAAGAGCGTTAAAACTATATCCAGCGGTAAACTCAATGATTGATGGAAAAGAAATGATCAGTTATGATTTCTGTGATATCAGTATTGCGGTTTCTGGACCAAAAGGATTGATGGTTCCTGTCATTAGAAATGCAGAAAACTTATCGTTTAGAGGTGTAGAATCGGAAGTGAAGCGATTGGCAATCCGAGCGCGTGACGGACAAATTACAGTGGATGAAATGACTGGTGGAACGTTTACAATTTCTAACGGAGGTGTTTTTGGAAGTATGTTATCTACGCCAATTATCAATCCGCCGCAATCAGGAATTTTAGGAATGCACAACATCGTAGAAAGACCTGTAGCGATTGACGGACAAGTGGTAATTCGCCCAATTATGTATGTTGCGTTGTCGTATGATCACCGAATCATTGACGGAAAAGAATCAGTAGGTTTCTTAGTAGCTGTCAAAGAAGCCTTGGAAAACCCAACTGAATTATTGATGGACAACAATGTGAAAAGAGCATTGGAATTATAAAAAATAGTTCAACTATAAATACAGAGCGCGATTGTAATGATCGCGCTTTTTTTTATGTGTAAAAACTCATTTTTTACGACAAGAGCAAGCGGTTTTGATAAACTATTGGAACTAACATTTTTTTGTCACGAATTCATGAATATTTCTTTTGTTTACGATTGTTGTTAGATAGTAATTGATACATTGCTACATTTTCAAATTAACACATTAAACAAGCGTCATTTCGAGTGGCGAATCTATGATTCGTTGTATCGAGAAGTACTTAGAAGCCTTAAACAATCTCTTGTAAAACTCTTAATAAATTAACTTTTTTATAAGAGTTTGATTTTTGCTTTACTGCTTTATTTTCAGTATTTTAGATAGCTTAAAATGTGATCATTTTTTTTGGTCAAACGATTGCTTTTTAAGCTACCAAAAACCAGTGCTATGAAAAATTCAATTACCATTCTGATATCATTCCTATTCACAATCACCGCATTTGCGCAATATGAAATTACGATTGATGCGTATATTTTGGATAGAGACACCAATGAACCTATTCCGTATGTAAATGTGGAATTTCCAGGAAAAGATATAAAAGCGGTGACCGATGTCTCGGGAAAATTCACAATGACGTTTGATGAAGGTTGGATTCGTGAGCAAGATCCGTTTCAACTTTCGGCTACTAATTACAAAACGGTGACCACTATTATGTCCAAATTAGATCGGTATTTGTCTGTTTCAGATAAAATCTATCTAAAAATGGACGAAGCTTCACAAAATAAACCGATGCTCAAAGGTGTTGTTACTGCGGAGAAAGATGTAACGCTACAAAATGCTTCCGTACGTGTGAAAAACTCATTCATTACAGCACATACAAATTTTGATGGAAAGTTTGATATCGCTGCCAAAGTTGGTGATACCTTAGTAGTAGAATATTTGGGAATGAACGAAAAAGAAATTATCGTACGTGATACAAACCCGCTGAATATTACGCTAAAATCCGATAGAGAATTGCTCAAAGAAGTTTCCCTAAAAGGAGAGAAAAAAGCAAAGAAAAAACAATATGTAGACACAGGATTTGGACCTGTAAGATTAGATACGTTTAGTTCTAGCACGCGCATAAGTTCTGAAGATATTGGGCCGCAACATATTTATACATCCGATGTATTGCGTGGAAGTGTAGCAGGTTTATTTGTATATAATGGTGGTGCCAATACAAAACCACGGTATGGAATATCACCACAACAAATGCTTCGAAATACCAATACAACGCCTATAGAATCTGCGTCACAAACCTTAATGTTAATCAGAGGACAGCAAGTGCAAGTATTTTATGATGGATTTCCGTTTCGCGGTAGTGTAGACGATATTGAACTGCGAACTATTGATAATATTGTCGTCTTAAAATCTATAAGTTCTACTATTTTATATGGCGGATTGCCAACAATCTTAATCACGTCTAAGAATAGATTTATTAAAAAAGATGCGAATGGAAATGTTGTCAATACAGCACTTTTAACGAACAACAATTATAAAGAAGCTGTGCCGCTTATGATGAACAAGGAAGAAAAACCATTGTACATTTTAGCGTTGGAAACTGCAAAAAACTATCAACAAGCAATAGCAGTTTTTGAGCAACAACAGCAAAACGAAATGCGTCAAACCATTCCGTATTATTTGGATACTGCCGAATATTTTAAACGATGGGGAAAAGATAAATCGTTAGCAATTTTAAAAAACATTGAAGTATTGGCAGAGCAAAACCCAAGAGCGTTGAAAAGTTTAGCGTATAAGTTAGACGAGTTGGGTGAATTTGATGCATCAAAACAAGTGTATCAGCGTATTGCAGCATTGTTGCCAAACGCTTCGCAATCGTACAGAGATTTGGCTTTGGCGTACAAACGCGCAGGAAACTATCAAGAATCGTTGGACTTGTATGTGAAAATGCTAACCGATTCGTTTGAAAATATAGACTTTGCAGGTATAGAAAAGCCATTGTTGAGCGAAATGCAACAATTGCTTCGCAGACACAGAGTGGAACTCGATTATAAAGATATTCCATCAAACTTGTTGAAAGCTACTTTTAAATACGACGTACGCTTGGTATTAGAATGGAATCGTCCTGATGCAGAATTTGAATTGCAATTTGTAAATCCATCTAAGAAATTTTACACATGGGAACATTCGCTACTTGTCAAAAAAGATCGCTTGCTCGATGAGGTAAAAAACGGATATCACATGGAAGAGTATATCATTGATGAAGCAGACATTACAGGCGATTGGATTGTCAACATTAAAAGTTTAGAAGAAGAAGAAAACAGCAATCCAACGTATCTAAAATATACACTATATACAAACTACGGCGCACCAAATCAAAAGCGTACAGTGAAAGTCGTGAAACTTTACAAGCATCAGCAAAAAGTGACGTTGGATAAAATTACATACCAACCACAAGCG
>CAZHSA010000389.1:0-3667 GCA_964535135.1 uncultured Kordia sp. | reverse complement strand
CGCTTGCTTGAGTATGATGATGTTATGAACGCGCAACGTGAAGTGGTTTACAAACGTCGTCGTCACGCCTTGCACGGAGAGCGTTTAAAGGTTGATATTTCAAATATGGTGTATGATACTGTAGAAATCATTACACAAACGAATAAAGCCGCAAACGACTTTAAAAACTTTGAATTTGAATTAATTCGCTACTTCTCGATTGCGAGTCCAATTTCGGAAGAAGAATTTGGTACATTGACCGAAGAAGAAATCATTGGAAAAGTATATACTGCTGCTTTTAAGAATTACAATGAGAAAATGGAATTGAATGCCGAAATGGTATATCCAGTGATCAAGCAAGTGTACGAAAATCCAGAAAATAAATATGAGCGCATTGTAGTGAAGTTTACGGACGGAACAAAAGAACTCAACGTTATTAGTGATTTAAAAGAAGCCTACGAATCGCAAGGAAAGCAATTGGTAAACGATTTTGAGAAAAATATTTCATTAGCGATTATTGATGATGCTTGGAAAACGCACTTGCGTAAGATGGACGAATTGAAACAATCGGTACAGTTAGCTGTACACGAACAAAAAGATCCGTTATTGATCTATAAGTTTGAAGCTTTTGAATTGTTTAGAGAAGTAATTGACAAAGTAAATCGTGAAATATTATCATTCTTGTTTAAAGGCGAATTAGCCGATAACAATCCTGATCGTGTTCGCGAAGCTCGTGAACAAAAACGTAAAAAGGACAATTACACAACTTCCAAAGAAGAAGTATTAAACAGTGATGAAAAAGAAGCGGCACAACGCGCTGCCATGCAACAATCGCAAGGACAACGTCCGCAAGTAACAGAAACGATTGTTCGCGAGAAGCCAAAAATTGGTCGTAACGAACGTGTAACGATCAAAAATGTAATGACAGGCGAAAACAAAACTGTAAAATTCAAACAAGCAGAACCGTTGATTAGTAAAGGTCAATGGGTAATTGTAGAAGAATAATTTTTAAGTAATAACATCGTTAAAAACTCTCATGGCACCATGGGAGTTTTTTGTTTATGATTGAAAAATAAAACGCTTGAATGATTAAAATATAGTATCTTGAAAACTGTTTATATCATAGCCTGAAAAATTCAATTCAAAAATGACCTTTACCTACTCTATTTGCCATCCTGATAAAAGAGACATCGAATACAGAAACAATTCTATTTCTGGAAAAGAAGTGTTAGAAATCGCTAAAAATTATCCTTGGGAAGAAAAACGATCGCTTTTAAATACAGCAAACCCAGAAACTATCTATTACAATCCTTCACTCGATTTTACCTGTGTGGAAAACGGAAAAAGTTTCTGTTTAACTGCTGATTATGATAGAAACGGAACACCTAGCTTCTCTTTGTGGTACAACAGACCTAAAAAAACCAAAGTGTTTTTCGGATTGTTTGGTGAAAAGGAAAAAATGGTGGTAGATGATATTTGGTCTATTGATTTTGAAACTTCGTTGAAATATCTAACAGATTTTGTCAATGGAAACTATAACTCGATTGAAGAATTGTATACAAAATAATTTTAAAAAACACCCTAAAACTGATTAGATGAAAAACTTTTTAATACTTAGTATCTTTCTATTATCCATTGCAAGTGTTGCACAAAACCTAGAAAAAGACAGATTGTGGAGAACAAAAGGTGTATATGATTCCCTCGGAAATTTTATAGAACGTGCAAAAATTCAAAGCTTTTTGTACAGTACTGGATCAAATACATTGTATCGACTCAACACACAGGATAAAATGAACATGGAAACTGGCGAAACGAAAGTTTTTGTTTCTCGTGATACATTACAACTCGTTCCGACAGATGGCAAAACCTTCAAGCTGAACGAAAATGAAGTTTTAAAAATTCACTCAAAAGATTCAGTAACGGTACATTTTAAAGGATACACTTTGCCATACGTACAACTTGATGTGCAACCAAATAGCGTGAATTTTAAGAAGTTCAAATCTAAATTGATGAATATTCCATTTATTGAATCGGTGAATGAAGAAAGAAAGTATCAATTAACCTATCAAGATACCAATCTTGTAACTATAAAACCTGTAGATAGCGATTCTGGTTGGGATTCTGACTATACTTTGATTGATTTTAACGGCTTTATCATTCTACAAGGCATTGTTTCTGCACCGAAATTGATAACAGACTTACAAAAAGGAAGTATTCATTTTATAGAAATTGATTACCGTTTTGAAAATAAAAAAGGCGAATTAATTAAACAGTAGTACATAATTCTTCAACTTACAGTTTCAGAAAAAAAACGTAATTTTAATAAAAATTATTCAGTGATGGAAGCTTACGCCAATGCTTTATTGTATGCCATTCCTTTCTTTTTCGTTTTGGTGAGTATCGAAATTGCGTATGGTTATTTCGTAAAAAATCAAACACATCGTGTCAATGATAGTATTGCAAGTATCAGTTCAGGATTGACGAGCATTGTAAAAGATTCGTTGGGTTTAGCTTTTATTTTAATTTCTTATCCCTTTTTGGTAGAAAATTTAGCGCTTTTCTCCATCTCAGAAACTTGGGTTGCCTATCTCCTAGCTTTTATTGCGATTGATTTTGCGAGTTATTGGAATCACCGATTGAGTCATAAAGTAAATTTCTTTTGGAATCAGCATGTCATTCATCACAGTAGCGAAGAATTTAATTTGGCATGTGCGTTGCGACAGTCTATTTCGAATATTTTAGGCTATTTTCCATTGTTGCTCATTCCTGCAGCATTGCTAGGCATTCCGTATAAAATCATTGCGGTTTTGACACCAATTCATCTGTTTGCGCAATTTTGGTATCATACCAAGCATATTGGAAAACTTGGTTTTTTAGAATATATCATTGTTACACCTTCGCAACATCGTGTGCATCATGCGATCAATCCAGAATATATTGACAAGAATTTAGCGGCTATTTTTTGTGTGTGGGATCGTGCATTTGGAACATTTCAAGAAGAATTGGACGATGTTCCACCTGTATATGGCGTGTTAAAACCTGCTGCAACGTGGAATCCGATCGTGATTAACTTTCAACATTTATGGCGATTGACCAAAGATGCATGGCGCACCAAAAGTTATTATGATAAACTTCGAATTTGGTTGATGCCGACAGGTTGGCGACCGAAAGATGTACAATCCAACTATCCGATCGAAACGATTGAAAATGTGTATGCTTTTCAAAAATACAACACCAAGACTTCAGTTTCCTTGCAAATTTGGTCCAGTTTTCAACTTCTGTTTACCATTTTAATGATGCTTTTTCTCTTTTATAATGTTGGGAATATTTTGGAAAATTACAGTTATGGAATCATCGTTTTGTACGGAATGATTGTCTTTGTTGGAATTTACAGTTATACCAGTCTTTTAGACGGCTACAAATACACGATTCTGTTTGAAACCATCAAAATAGCGTTAGGCTTTTTTGTCATTCTTTCTTCTCATGATTGGTATGGAATCAATTCGTATGTTTCCTATGGAAGTCTGTGTATGGCACTATATTTTGTGCTCAGTTTTTTAGCGACTGTTTATTTTTCTTTTGTAGAAAAGAATTGGATTGCGACTAAGACAGTTTCAATCTAACCTAAATCATGAAATCTTTTATCTAATTGTCTTCTAATCAGTCTAATTTGAATCACCACAAAAAT
>CAZHSA010000388.1:0-3670 GCA_964535135.1 uncultured Kordia sp. | reverse complement strand
ATAATATTAGAAATTGGTGTTCCCGTAAGGTCAGTAGCTTCAATACTTGCAGATAAATCGGTGGTTTGACTCCATCCTACATAAAATGAAAGAAGGAAAAAGATGGTATAGTAATGTTTTTTCATGAGTACTGTAAAGATGGGAAAATTCTGAAAAGGTTGCGTATATATAACAATTAAGATATCAGAATTACGACTTTTTATGTTGTAATAGTTATTTTTGAACTGAGAATATACTCAAAATTTCAATCACTAAACCCGTATTGATGAAACTTTATATTGTGCCAACACCTATTGGAAACCTTCAAGACATGACGTTTAGAGCTGTAACGGTTTTACAAAATGTGGATATGATTTTGGCAGAAGATACACGTACGAGTGGAAAGCTGTTGAAGCATTTTGAAATTATGACACCGATGCAAAGTCATCACATGCACAACGAGCACAAAACAACAGAAACGCTCATACAGCGCATGAAAGCTGGAGAAACCTTAGCTTTAATCAGCGATGCGGGAACACCTGCTATTTCGGATCCAGGGTTTTTGTTGACGCGCGCCTGTATTGCAAATCAAATTCCTGTAGAATGCTTGCCAGGCGCCACAGCATTTGTGCCAGCGTTGGTTAATAGCGGATTGCCCAATGATAAATTTGTTTTTGAAGGATTTTTGCCCGTGAAAAAAGGCAGACAAACCCGATTGAAGCTTCTTGCAGAAGAAACACGCACCATTATTTTTTACGAATCGCCACACAAATTAGTGAAAACGTTGGGACATTTCTGTGAATATTTTGGCGAAGATCGACAAGTTTCCGTTTCAAGAGAACTTACCAAACTTTATGAAGAAACCATTCGCGGCACAGCGAAAGAAGTCTTAGCATACTATCAAAACAAACCACCAAAAGGCGAAATTGTAGTCGTTGTGGAAGGGAAAGGGAAATAGTTTTTGATAAGTTTAGCAATACTTTTTTTTTATTGATTTTATGTATAAATTTGTAACCAATGTTTAAGGTTGTGTAATATGGTTATAAAAGATTACTATTCGCTTTCAGAAGCTTCAGAGATTTTAGGAAAAAGTAAAGAAACACTCCGTCGATGGGATAATTCTGGTAAATTTTCTGCTGTTCGAGAACCTATAAGTAATTATAGAATTTATAAAAAAGAGCAAATAGAATCTATGTTAGAACTATTTACAACTATTGCAGATGACCCTGTAGACAATTCAGTAACACCAATACAAGAATATAAAGTTTTAGAACTTTTTGCGGGAGCAGGAGGATTAGCAATTGGACTAGAGAAATCGGGAATAAAATGTGAAGCTTTGAATGAAATTGATAAATGGGCTTGCCAAACTTTACGAGAAAATAGACCACAATGGAACGTTTTAGAAGGAGACATAAAGTCTTTTAATTTTGGAAATTATAAAGATAAAGTTGAGATTGTTACAGGAGGTTTTCCATGCCAAGCTTTTAGCTATGCAGGTAAAAAACTAGGATTAGAAGATGCTAGAGGAACATTATTTTATGAATTTGCAAGAGCAGTCAAAGAAGTACAACCTTTACTATGTATTGGAGAAAATGTAAAAGGCTTGCGCTCGCATGAGAAAGGGAAAACATTGCAAGGCATGATTTCCATTTTGGATGAAATAGGGTACAATGTAGTTCCAGTAAAAGTATTAAAAGCTATAAATTATAAAGTTCCGCAAAAACGTGAAAGACTAATATTAGTAGGTGTTCGAAAGGATATTGACATTGAATATAAATACCCTTATCCTCATGAAAAAATATATAACCTTTCAGATGCGTTAAAAAAAGGTGATTTATACGATTGTGATGTTCCAAAATCTGAGGGATCAAAATATCCTGATCATAAAAAGGAAATTCTTGATATGGTTCCACCGAAAGGATATTGGAGAGATCTACCTCTAGAAATACAAAAATCCTATATGGGGAAAAGTTTTTATTTGGGAGGAGGAAAAACAGGCATGGCAAGAAGAATCGGTTGGGATGAGCCAAGTTTAACATTGACTTGTAGTCCAGCTCAAAAACAAACAGAAAGATGTCATCCCGATGAAACTCGACCATTTACTGTAAGAGAATATGCTAGAATACAGACATTTCCAGATGATTGGAAGTTTATGGGTTCAGTTTCGCAACAATATAAACAAATTGGAAATGCTGTTCCCTGTAATCTAGGAACGGAAATAGGATATTCAATTATTCAATTTTTGAATAAATATTATTCGAAATCAAACAAATCAGAAGCTTCTATCTCTTTAGCTAATGCCATGTAACCTTTTTTGAAAAAATCTTCTGTATGCATATTCAAAATCATTGAGTCTAAATTAGTTACTAGTTTCTCATAAAAGTTTGGATAACCAGTTATTCTATGCCAAAACTCACTTCCAACAATGACAGGAAATTGCTCATTAATTTTTCTATAATGCTGACTTAATTGATCTTCTTCACCATATAAAACACCAAGAATCAAGTCAGAATTATTTAAATTTATAGAATTGGTTCTTGCTAAATTTGTAACGGTCGTAAACTTCCTAATTAATGGCTTAACATCCTCAGAATTTATCGTGTTAGGTCCTGATTTTAACTGACACCACTTTTTTCTACCATCAATCTTATCTATAAACTCTATATCCATTCCTTTAATTAAAGAACCATCAGCAAGATGGAGTTCAACAAACATATTTTGTATTCTAGTACCAAAAGAAGTATTAATAGAAGTACCTAGGATTCTAGGATAGTACAACGCTTTAGCAATTCCAACAGGAGAAAAATTATCTTCTAATATTTTTGAAAGATACTTTACAATAATAGGATTTATTTTATAAGACTTAAGTTTAGAATGAACTTTCAAGGAGTTAATTTTATGATTATCAAATATTTTTGTATTGAAATATTCAGTAACTATTTCTATGAGTTCATTTTCATTCATACATCAAATATAGATATTTTCTTTAGTTTTAGGATTGATTTTAGTTTCAAAAGTATGCTTTTTAAGTAAAAATAGAACTCCAAAAAACCCAACATCCAAAAGCGAAGCGTCCAAATATCCAATACCCGATAACCTAACAAACCGTTTCCAAAACACCACGCAACGAAAACACATTCTTTTGTACAACACGTTGGGTTTTTTTAAACAAACCGAGTACCATGCCTTTTTGTTGTTGAATAATGGCAAACACTTTTTCAAGGATCAATACATCGTCGGAAGCATATTTTTTCAAACACAAAATATAAGGCAAATCGTGTGTGCTATTCAAATACCGAATACCTGCTTTGACGGCAGCATCATGACCGCGATTTTTTTTCACGTCAATAATCGAAATTGAGATATTAGCTTCTTCTTGAATCTCTTTCAAAAGTTGCAGCGTGCCATCAGTACTGCTGTTATTTACAAAGCAAACGTGTAGCTTTTTTGAATGGGCAAACAGTTCAATAAATTTCTCTATATCAATAGCGCTTTCATCATTGCGGAATATAATTAGAACTCCAATTTTCATATACAGTAGGTTTAGGGGAAATAGGGAAAATGTGTGTTATGCAAGTTTTAAATTGGTTTCAGCTGAGACTTTTTTTTTACGACCGTACGACCAGGCAATTTGTCCCAATTGACCAATAATTTTGATAGAATCTTTCATAGACAACTTAGAACCATCTGC
>CAZHSA010000387.1:0-3682 GCA_964535135.1 uncultured Kordia sp. | reverse complement strand
GCACTTCTTTCAACGTTTCCGCAACATTTACTTCCGTTATACTTCCATGTCCTTTAAGGACATGCATCGCTTTATCTAGCTTTTCACTTAAATTATTAAACATACGACTTCTATTCTTTTTTTGAGAAGTGGCAAAGATAGTGGAAACTTCTAAATTTTGAAAGGTTTTGGGTGTCGGGTTTTTAGTCGCTGCGCTCTGTTGTCGGTTGTGGGTTGTCAGTTAGTTGCTTATTCTATTACTTACTTCAAACTCTAAACTGTTAAACTTATAAACTCTTCAACTTCTTGGTTATTCACACTGAACTTGCCGAAATGTTAATTTGTTTTTGTAGTGATTCGTTATTTTCCTATGAAATTTTTCAATTCAACATTCACAATTCTGAATTCTGAATTCATATGGGCGTTCCCGCAAGCGGTCAGGCTATCCGCACTCGCTTTTTTGCTTTGTTATTCCTGCCTATACAGGAATAACAAAGCAAAAAGAGCTCACACAAAAGCTCCTATCCTTAACGCTTATAAAGTTTTTTTTAAACTACAGTGAATTGCTATAAAATTCTATTAGATTTGAAACAGTAACATTAAAACCTTTTTTATTATGAAGAAAAAAACAACAAGTTTAGCTCTTAACAAAAAGCTAGTTTCCAAATTGAATAATAAAGCAAATTCCTTAATGGGTGGAACTGGAACGATGGGACCACATCCAAATCCTCCAACTTGGCAAGAGACCGAATGGATCAGTTGTATTCCTGACGAGCCTGATCCTAAAACTATGGGTTATGGTTGTAACTCAGCAAAAAGATATTTAACTATATGTATAGATGATGGAGGAACATTTTAATGATTCCTCATTACACATATTAACTTTAATTTATTTGAAAAATAAACCAGAGATCCCGGTTTCCAACGGGATTAGTTCAGCTTACAGTTTTGAGTTCGTCTTTCAGACTTCTCAAAACTGAGCTTCACTAAAAAAAGCCGCCCTAATTCAACAAAAGGCGGCTTTGAAGTAGTCACTAAACTAACTTAAATAAACACTTAATTTTTATTTCTTATAAACAATTGTTGCAATCAGCTTCCAAGTTGAACAAATTGGTTACTTGATTTGGATTTAGCGCAACTTTGTATACTCTGATATCATCTAAATGACCTTCGAAACCGTTTCCTAAGATGTAGTTCATCAAAGGGGTATTTCCAATGTCAATACTTGTATTTTCATCTACATTTCGCTCCACACCATCACGGTATAATCGAACCGTATTATTTGTATCAACCGTAAGTACTAAATGATGCCAATTGGTCGTATCTGTTGGCAAATTAGCATCAACATTCCACGGATCGTCCCACAAACCATAGCCAGAATCTGCATCACTGAAAACGGGCGTATTCAAGTCGAACACACTGATTTGGAAACCTTCGCTCACCACACTTCCCTTTTGGAATAAAATTTCATAATTGGAAGGATCGGTGTTTTGCATTTTAAACCACAAACTCACCGAAAACGCATCGCCTTGCACAATTTGATTTGTAGTTGTCACAGGGATTTGTACCGTTTCATTTCCACTAAAAGCAATGGCACACGCAGGATTTCCTGCTCGGTCTGAAACATAATTGTACGTATCAGAAGCTTCCCAAGTACTGACCAAATCTTTGGTTTCGTTAGAAAATGGCATGTATAAGACTAAATCATCAGTTAAAATCGTATTGTTGGTACAACAGTCTTCTATTGAAATATTGATGGTAAATATTTGAAATGTTCCTTGCAAATCTTCAATGCGCAAATACAATGTTTCTTGTGACGCTGTGTTTGTATACGACGTTGGGAATATTGGAGACGCATCTGTTTCTGCATCTACCTGTGTAAGATGGAATGAATAGGTAAATTCTTGCGTACAAATAATAGTATTGATGAATAATTGTTCTAAATTCATTTCTACAAAACCATCAAACGGGTTTTCTTCATCGCAAATAGTTGTTTGTATGTTTTCAAAACATTCAAAAGCTGTGGTGTTTTCACAGACTTTTTGCAAGGTAATTTCTTGGTTTCCACTATGAATTATCAATTGATCTTCGCTACATTCATCAATAATCCACGAATCATTGAGGATGGTCAATTCTGTATTCACATTATTTACATTCAGCACCGAGTTTCCATCTAAAATTGCAATTTCCCAATTTCCAGTATATACTGTGCTACTTGTAGGATCTGTTGAAAACGTAAACGAACCATCATCATTGAAATAGAATTCGTATTCGAGTTCTTGATTTCCTGCAAAATTGGTGATTCGCCAAAAACAGTTTACCAAACTTGCAGACACTTGTGCTTCGGTACAATCGGCATCATTATGATTGTTGTCATCGTCCTCGTCGCAAGTATTTTCTGCGGCAGCGATCGCCGTTTCCAATTGGTCATTACTGTTGACTGAAGTAGTAGTTCCATCGGCTTTCACCAAACTGATTGGGTAATTTATACTGGCAACAACGCCACTGGATAGTGTTTGCAAAAAGTTGAACAACATTTCGTCGTCCGCAATATTTTGTGTTTCTATAACTTCAAAATTCGCATCAAACACGGCAATGCTAAATGGATATTGGAAATCTATACATTCAATGTCAATATCTGGCTGATTAGGTCCCGCACAATTTGCAACCTGCGCAAGCAATGCAGCTTCGTTTTCTATGGTAATTTCTGTATAATCACTTAAAATAATGGTGATTGGATACTCAATATCAATCAAAGGATCGTCAAACTGATTTATCAATTCAATAAATGTAGTATATTCCGTTTCATCGGTCAACGTTGATGTAATTCCATTGACGGAAACCGTTACGGGCAAATTGACCAAAAAGCAATTCGCATTATCTATAAAGTTATCTGCTGAACCGTCTAACATGGCAACACGCTCCATCAAGTTTGGCAACGTTGTATTCGCAACAAGCGTAGCTTCGGTATCAGTTTCAGAAATTTGTACAGTTTCTTCTTGACAAGCATATAAACAGAGTACAATCGCGCAAAGCGAAAACATCGTTTTTATAACTTTCATTAGGGCAATTTTATTCATATAATAATAGTCTACTCTTTTAGTATGCTATTTATGAAACAACTCAAACACAAAAATTCCCACCTTTATTTATAAAAAATTTATGTTTACTTTTAGCCCATTGTTAAGCCGACACAAATGCCAAAATCACTCCAAGATAATATTTGCAATGAGGTGATGTTTTCTAGTTTTTTCAAGAAACATTACCAAAGCTTGTATTCGTATTTGTACTACAAGTTTGGCGATTATTTGAATCCGGAAGATAAAACGCAAGAAGCATTTACCAAATTATGGCAAAATTGTGGAAAGGTGAAACCCGAAAAGGCAAAAAGTTACGTATTTACGATTGGGAATAATATGATGCTCAATGAAGTAAAACATCATAAAGTGGTGTTGCAGCATCAAAAGATTACGCCAAAATCACATACCAATGAAAGTCCCGAATTTTTAATGCAAGAGCAAGAATATTTACAGAAATTGCAACGCGCTATTGGAAATTTGACCGAATCGGAACGAACGGCTTTTTTGATGAATCGTGTGGAAGGAAAACGTCATAAAGAAATTGCCGCACTGTTAGATATTTCCACCAAAGCGGTGGAAAAACGTATTTACAGAGCGTTGCGAAAGTTACGAGAAGAGATTGA
>CAZHSA010000386.1:0-3685 GCA_964535135.1 uncultured Kordia sp. | reverse complement strand
ACTAGCTCAATTCCATCTTTACCTGGTTTTCCGCTAAACTCTGTTCCTATAACAACAGGTGTTAATCGTCCATTCACCATCGGGACATTGATGATCAATCGAGAATCGCTCGTATAAAAATAAGTGCGTCCATTGCTAGATTTTACTAACGCATTTGCCTTTTTACATTTGTTCTGTTCTTCTATCAACCTCATATCATATTCTTTATATGACGGATTTTTTCGAAGCAGCTCTAATACCGTTTTTTCAACGCGTTCATCTAAAAATCGAATCCAAATTGGACTCTTTTTAGGTAATTTCCCTTTGTGTAATACCAAACGCTTCATCGTTGATTTATCTTCAGCATTCCCTACAACGCCCGTAGCTTCATACGTATCATCAGTACTGTTATCATCATCTGTATAATCGATGGTAATATTTCGTTGTCCAAGATTGGAATTGTCTATGACTAAATTTCCTGATGGAGTTGGTCCTGTATGTGGTGAAACTTCTGCCAAAAGGCATGGATGCCAAGAAGTGCCTCCTACGGTTTCTGGCGGAACCATTGCTGCTGGCCATTGGAAATCATAAATAACTTCTGCGCCACTAGCTTGTGTAGTCACAAACGCCTCTCCTATTAAATACGTTCCTTGTACTAAAGGATTTGGAATTGGATCTCCCGGATTTCCTGATGGAATAAAATCTGCTGGATATACAAATTGTGATCCTGCAAAATGCGATAGATACAATCGGACATAAAAATTAGAGGAAGCCGTGGTTCCTGCATTTTTTACGCGTACGCGCACCCAATTGTCTGAACCAGCAATGGCATTTTGATTTGGCGGATTCACTCCATACGCTGGATCTGCTAAACCTTCTACTGCCGGATCCATATTTCTAATCCAAATATCTGGGCTTCTCCAAAATGTTCCTCCTGTAGGCACTACAGATCCGTCATCGGACTGATTATCTCTAATCACCAAATTGACAGCATTGGTATCAAAATTATTCGCACCTTGTACAGCTGCGAGAATATCTAAGCGTCCAAAACCATACCATTGGCTAAAACCTCCAGCCCATTGTCCTACTGGATCAACATTGGCGCCATCAATGACTACGGCAGTATTTCTAAGAATATCTCTTAGGTTAATCCATGTCAATTGTGGTTCAGCAGATAACATTAAAGCAGCTGCAGCAGACACGGTTGGTGCTGCGGCTGAAGTTCCCCCGAAAATTTGCGTTCCACCAACATCGTCAAGAGAAGGCGATCCTGTACCTTGTGCACAAATGTCTATTTCTGGTCCAAAGTTAGAAGATGAACTTAATACTTCAATCCCTGCTCCATTAGGTTGATTAGAATTAGAAATAGCCAATGTTCGTGGATGTGCTGCAAAAGTTCTGAAACCTGTAATTAGTTGCGGCACTGTAACGCCTCCAACATTGATTCCATTTCCAGCAGAATATACGACCAATGTTCCTAATCCTCCACGCCCATAGGTGCTTAAGTATTCAAAAGTATCGTCCATGATACCTGACAAAGCGAGTCCGTTTGAACCATGAGAGCACGATATAATCGCAGCGCCGTTGGCAATTGGTTCTGCAGGCCAACCTGCAGTGGTGTTTCCTGTCGTAAAACCAGCAGCCCATAACAGTATATCTGGATAATTAACCGAACTAACATTTACTCTTTGTAATCCTAATTGATGGGTGTTTGGTGCAATTCCTGCTACGTCCAAATTATTATCCGTTCGTGCTGCAATAATTCCATAAACGCCCATACCATGATCTGAAAATGGTGTATATCCAGGTACCGTACATTGTTGCATGCCTGCAAAATCAAAGCACTGTGACAGTTGCGGATTTCCATCGGTAAGGTTTCCTCCTATATCTGGATGATCGATATCTATTCCTCTATCTAATGAACATACGGTTACATTTGTACTTCCTAAAGTGATGTTAGGATCAATTCCATTCAAAAATTGCCAAGCTTGATCAGCATTTTGAAGCGTTAAATTTGCTTGTGTTCCGTACAGTGTATCATCTGGCGGATCAGCAGGAAAAACATCATCGACAATTTCTGCCATGATATCTGGTTCAGCATACACAACAATTTCTTCTTTATACCAAGATTCCATCAATTTCAAATGCGCTTTCCAATCTCCTTTTAAAAATTCTATCAAAAAAGCATTTCCAGCTTGAATAAACTTTCTTAAAATACGTCCGCCAGTTTTTTCTACCAACGCATTGATATCTTTAGGTTTCATGTGATTTTTAAATCGAACCACAAAGCGGTGATCAATTAATTTAATTTGATCTTTTCCCATATCTACAGGAATACCGACTCTAACATCTCTGCCTATGAATTTAGGAGCATTGGCTCTAATTTTATCGAGATCTTTAGGGTTTCTTAATTTAAACATCCATATAGCGCCATCGCCTGCAATGTTTGTCCCTTTTTCATTTTTTAGTTTGATTGGTTTTAACCTAAATTGTTTGCATACATTTTTAATGATTCTATTCGACTCTTTTTCTGAAGGCGGTTTTATGTCAAAAATAAATCCTACGACACTTTCTTCAGGTTGAAAAGGCACACGGTTTTGTCCCATACGATACGATGGCCATCCTTTTTTCCCAAGATAAATAGGTGTAATTTCATTTCTTCCAGTTACTTCAAGCATTCTTGAAGGCGCCACCATATCATTTGCTGTTACCGCAATTTTATAGCTTCCTTTCAGTACTTCTCCTGCATAGAGATTTTTTCCTTTTACTCGTTTAAGTCGTGTTCTTCCTAAACGTACTAGTGCTTCTTTTTCATAAACGGTACCTCCTGGATTGTGAAGTGAGACAAGCACACTAACTTTTTGTGGTTTTTTTTGGTCTTTTTTTGATTTCATATGATCATTTTAGATTTATTAATGTCATCAAAAAGTAATACCTGGGCAGGGAATTTATTTTTGATGCCGTCAATGTAAACCGCTCATCTTTTGAAATCAAGAGTTGTTTCCTGCTTAATGTTGGTGTAATTGCCTGAATTTTTACAGGGTTTTTCCTGTTTTTTTTGAATTGTGTAGCTGTAGGTTAACTTGATAAAGCGATGTCAACATGTTTTTTAGGCTATAGTTTATTGATCACAAAAAGAAATTTGTTGAGATGTCGGATAAGCTTCCAACAGATTTGCCTACGGGAGCAACAGCAAGCGAAGTCGCTATATTTACATGGGATACTTTTTTAGCGATTAATGCAGCTACCACTGACGGAACGGGAACACTTTGGAAAAACTACAAAGAAGTTTATGATATCTTTTTTACAATGCTTAAACTCCTACTGCTTGGGAAAACAGAATTAAGGAAATTAAACAATTTGTGACAGTATTACCACAGAAGATAAGGTATTAAGAACAGCTATTGTACCTTTTATGATTATACAGGTTATTGACTACTGCGTTAGGGATAGCAGTGAAAATACCGCAGCTTGAACATCGTGAAATGCGAGGAATTGCAACGAATAGCCCGGCCCAAAGGGAAACGCCCAACTATTTAAAATAACGGTATAAAAAAAGCCCATCAATTGTTGATGGGCTTTGTGAAACTTGAAGTATATGTATTAGATAACTTTTACGTTTACTGCGTTTAAACCTTTTCTTCCTTCTTGTAGATCGAATTCAACTTCATCGCCTTCGCGAATTTCATCGATTAAACCTGAAATG